>NZ_FR883068.1:5053-12790 GCF_000435115.1 Bacteroides sp. CAG:633
CCTACACGTGGGTAGAAAAGAATGCCGGCTCCGGAGTAGCCGTACAAGAGCTCAGTACACTCAAAAGCTGGTATTTCGGCAAGATGCGTTACGAATGGATGACACGAGGCGCTTCCATCAGTTCCACCGATGACGGTATCAACAAAATCTACATGCGTTATGCCGACGTAATACTGATGCGTGCCGAACTGGAGAATGAGCTGAATGGTCCCAACGCTGCTGCTCCGTACTTGAAGCAGATACGTCAACGTGCTTTCGACCCAGCTGATTGGGCTACCGAAGTAGAAACTTATGTCAGCAATGCCAGTGCCAGCAAACAAGCCATGTTCGATGCAATCGTCGACGAACGTGCGTATGAATTCTGTGGCGAAATGCTGCGCAAAGCCGACCTCATCCGCTGGAACCTGCTGAAAGCCAAAATGGATGAAGCCAAAGAAAAGATGTACCGTTTACGCGAACTGCAAGGTGAATATGCCGATCTGAATCCTTACCTGTACTACAACATGGTGGACTACAGCGACGGAGCAGACGGAAAGACCTATGCCGAAACGGCTCTGCAGATATATGGCTTGAACCACGGTGAAACGGAAGAGAACCCCGAAGGCTACGAATATACCTCGTCCAACTCGCAAGGCGAAGTTTCCAAATGGATCAGTACCAGCAACCTGCCCGACGACAAAATAGAATCGCTCTATGCACGCGACCCGGACAAATATACATACTGGCCGATCTTCCAATACAACCTGGATGCCAACCCCTTGCTTGAGAACTATTCATGGTATTAAATAAACGGACTAATAAACAATAAACTACAATGAAAAGAAATATAATATACACCGCCTTCATGATAAGCTTACTGACCATGGGCGGTACACTGATAACATCTTGCGAAGACATCGATCCGGTGCAGGAACTGAACCTGAGCCGTGTTCTGTCACCCACTGACCTGAGTGTACGTATTCGCAACCAAGTGAACATCGAAGCCAGTTGGGGCGTAGTGGATGACCGCACCCAAAGCTATACGCTGGAACTGTATGAAGGAACTTCAGCCGAAGGTACTCCCGTCGTACAGCAAAGCGGAATTACGAGCACTACGTACACCATCAGCTCGGGAACAATGGGCGAAACCACCTACCTGCTGCGTGTAAAAGCAGTGGCCGAAGGCATTGAAGACTCGAAATGGGCCGAACTTACGACCACCACACTGGCCGAACAGATCTTCAATAGCGTAGCTTCTGCCGACATTGCCGCATTGTCTGTTACACTGCGCTGGCCGGCCGGAGAGGCTGCCGACCTTATCACACTGACACCTGCCGAGGGTTCTACAGCACCGGTTGTGACCTACAACGTCACTGCCGAAGACGTAGCCAACGGATATGCCGTCATCGAAGGACTGACAGAACAGACTGAATACACCGCTGTAATGACCCTGAATGGCCGCACACGTGGCACCGTTACCTTCAAGACAGCCATTGATACCGGCGACATGACTCAAATCGCTGCCGACGCCGACTTGGCCGCAGCCTTGGATGCAGCCGAAGAGGGAGAAAGCTTTGTCCTGATGGGAACAAACTACGAGTTAGGAAGTTATGCCGTTACCAAGTCGTTCTCGCTGACATCACTCGACCCCAACAGCCCGGCTATCGTACACGGACGCTTTACAGTAAGCGCACCGGTAAGCTCAATAACCCTTGCCAACATCGTATTCGACGGCCAAGGCGATACGGACAACATTCTGGAACTGAAAGATGCAGCAGCCAACCTGGGAACACTGACCATTGAAGGATGCGAAATACGGAACATGGGTAAACACATCATGTACAACAATGCGAAAGGTACATTTGGCGACATTGTCATCAATAACTGTATCATCGACGGCATCGATGACGGAGGTGGCGACGGATTCGACATTCGCGGAGGCTCATTACAATCGCTCACTGTCACCAATACCACCATCAGCAACGGAGTCAGAACCCTGCTGCGTTGCCAGGTAGCCAACACGGTAAATGTCACCTTCCAGAACTGTACATTCTACAACATCTGTACGTTGGACAACTCGAACAACAGCGGACTCTTCCAAATGGACAAGACCAACGACAGCAGTCTGCTCACCGTTAAGAGCTGCCTTGTATACGGTGTAGGAACAGAAAGCCCAAGTGCTACGGAATCGGGAACATGGGCCAGAAGTTCCAAGTTCAAAGCCAGTGCCGAATACAGCAACAACTATTACTATAACTGTCCCAATCTGTGGGCAAGCCTTTACAAAGACGATCATTCAGCCGTAGCCACCGAAGCCGATCCGGCATTTGCAGATGCCGCCAACGGTGACTTCACCCTGACCAACGAAGACCTTATCTACAATCAGGTAGGCGACCCGCGCTGGTACTGATGAAGACTTGTTAGGCTTCTATAGCATATAGATTCCTGTTTGACGAAAGGGGGTACATCGGACGATGTACTCCCTTTATTTTAAGGACAAACACAAAGCATGCGGACGGACAACAGCCGAAGTGTGGCAAAGAAAGGCAGGTAGTCCGATTACAAATCCCAGGTTACAGAGTTGCTGCACCCAGGTTGCAGAGCTACTGCACCTAAGTTACAGAATGGCTGCATCCAGGTTGCAGTGTCACTGCAAAGCTTAATGCAGTAACACTGCAAAGCTTGGTGCAGCGTCACTGCAAAGGTTGATGCAGTCGCTACAACCAGCATACAAGGCTATAACAACCGGCATATACCCACCCAACAACCAGCAACAGATGCTGTTTAGTAAGGAGTTATGAGGAAAACAAAAAGACGATGCAGGCGGAAACGTCTATTTCTGCTGCATCACCTTGTCACGATATTCGGTAGGAGTCATCTGCATCTTGGCCTTGAAACACTTGCTGAAGTAGCGCGGATCGTTGATGCCGACCATATACGAAATCTGCGTCATGGAGTATTCGCCCGTCTCTATCAGCTGGACGGCACGGTTAATGCGCATTTCTTTGATGAATTCCACCGGTGCCAGTCCCGTCAGTGTCTTCAGCTTCTTGAAGAAGACGGAGCGGCTGACTGCCAGTTCGCGCACCAGATCGTCCACAACCAGATCGCCATTGTCCATATTGGCTTCCATCAGTTCTACCAGCTTGTCCATGAATTTACGGTCGTTGGGCGACATCTCGGCTTTGGGCTTCTCTTCGGCTACCGTCTCGGTTCCGGCAGTCGAAACGGTGGCTGTGGCCGACATGAACTCCTGACGGAAGGCTTCCTGCAACTTGTGCCGACGGGCCAGCAGATTCTTGACGCGTGCTTTCAGGTAAGTGGCACTGAAGGGTTTGGTGATGTAGTCGTCGGCACCATACTCCAATCCTTCGAGCTTGCTCTCAATCGAGGTTTTTGCCGTAAGCAGGATAATGGGAATGTGACTGGTGGTCATATCCGTACGCAGCTCTTTCGTCATGGCGATGCCGTCCATGCCGGGCATCATGACATCGCTGATGATGATGTCGGGCAACAGTTGCAATGCCTTGTTCAATCCCTGTACGCCGTCTTCGGCCTCCACCACGCGATAATCAGCCGCAAAGATGCTGCGCAGGAACAGGCGAAGTTCCGGATTGTCCTCCACCAGCAACATTGTCTCGCGGGCAGCCGCCTTGTCGTCTTCCGTCTCAGTTGTACCATCCGGAGCAATTCCCGTTTCGGATGGAACTGCGCTTGCAACCGGTGCGTCACTGCGCTCTGTTGTGGCCGTTGCCATGCCGGCCGTAGCATCGTCCTGCAGGAATTCGGTGGTTGCATCATAGTGTTCTTTCCCTTTACAGAAGTCCACCCTGAAGCAACTGCCTTCGCCCAGCTTGCTGTCCACGGTAATGATTGCCTTGTGCATCTCGACCAATTCCCTCACCAGCGACAGACCGATACCGGTGCTGCTGGCATGGGCAAACAGTTTGTGGTCCACCAGGTTCTCGAAACGCAGGAAGAGCGACTTGCGGCGGTTCTCGTCGATGCCAATACCTTGATCCTGCACTCCGATGGAGATGGTCTTCTCGTCCTCGCGCACAAAGACGGAAATCATCTTGCCCTCGGGCGTGTATTTAAAGGCATTGGACAGCAGGTTGTACACAATCTTTTCCAGCTTGTCCGCATCGACCCACAGGTAGAGGTCGTCCTTCTCGGCCTCAAGCAGGAAGTCGATGTGATGTTCTTCGGCCACAGACTCGAAGTTCTCCATAATCTTCCGGATAAAAGGTACCACTTCCACCCGCTGCACCTGCATCTTCATCTTCCGGTTCTGTATCTTCCGGAAGTCCAGTATCTGGTTGATCAGCCGCAACATCCGGTTGGTGTTGCGTTCCACTACTTTCAGCTGTTCGCGGGCATCGTCGGGCAGCGGTGTGTTCTGCAACACATATTCCACAGGGCCGGCAATCAGTGTGAGCGGAGTACGCAGTTCGTGCGATATATCGGTAAAGAAGCGAAGCTTCATGTTCGTCAGTTGTTGTTCGATGGAGACTTTGTGCTTCAGCCGGTAGATGGTGAACAGGATGTAGACGGCCGTTACCACTACGGCAAGCAAGAAGAACACATACAGGAAGTAGGCCAGCGGCGTCTCCCAGAAGGAAGGCTCGATTTCTATCTCCAGTGTACGCACATTGTCCGTCCACACCCCGTCGGCGTTGGTCGAGCGTACCTTGAACGTATAGTGTCCTTTCGGCAGATTGGTGTAAGTGGCGGTGCGCTGCGTACCCACATAGTTCCACGCCTTTTCGAAACCTTCCAGGATATAGGCATACTGTATCTCGGAGGGAGCCGAATAGTCGAGTGCCGCGTACTGCAAAGTAAAGATGTTCTCCCGGTGCGACAATACCAGTTCGCTCACGTCGTCCAAACTTTGCTTCAGCACGGAGCTACCCGCCGAAGGAGTTACATCCTTATTCGAAATCAGCAGTTTGGAGAATACGACAGGCGGCACGAAAGCACTCTTCCGTATCGAATCGGGACTGAAAAAGAAAATGCCGTCGCTTGCTCCGAACATCATCTTTCCCTGCGAAGTATAGGCCGAAGCCGCTTCGCTGAAACGCACCCGGAAAGAAATCGACTTATCGCTGTAGTTCTCGAACCGTTCATCCGAAGGCACAAACTTGCAGACGCCGTTCTCGGTACTCATCCACAGGTTGCCCGACCCGTCTTCGCGGATGGACAACAGCACGTCCGACGGCAGACCGTTTTCCACACTGTACGACTTGAACTGCGCCTTTCCCTGTCCGTCGAGCGATAACAGTTTGTTCAGTCCGCCGCCGAAGGTAGCCAGATACAGTTCGTTCTGCCGGGTCGAGATAATCCAGTGCACATCGTTGTTGCTCAGGCTGTGCTCATCCTCCGGAATGCGCTGGAAGTGATGGAACACCGCCTCATCGGCCGACTTGAAGTCGTCTTTCACAACCAAAGCACCCAGCGTAGTGCCAATCCAGATGTTGCCCTTACCGTCGCCCGTGATGAAACGCGCCTTGTAACAGTTGTCTATGGGATAGCCTTTCAGGTGGTTGCGATGGTTCATGAACACCTCTCTGCCACTTTCGTCACGTGTCAGGTAATTGACTCCTCCACCGAAGGTAGCCACCCAGATGCGGCCCTGCTTGTCCTCGTACACACAATATACATTGTTGTCGCTCAGGCTGTAAATATCGTCTTTGCTGTAACGGTAGCGCGTCAGTCGGTACTTTCCGCCCTGCGGCTCAGCCTTGACAAGGCCGTCACCCTTGGTCGCTATCCACAGACAGTCCTTGCTGTCCTGCAAGAGGAAATAGACATTGCCTTCCATCGGTTTCCCCACAGTCGAAACGGTACCGGCCTCGGTCAGATAACCCTGATAGATACGTTTTTCGTTGTACACCCGCAACTTGCCGTCTTTCAGTCCTACCCACAGGTTGCGGTCACTATCCTCGCAGATGGCACGCACCTCGTTGCTCAACGACTCATAACTGTGTGCGACCGGAGTAAACAGGCTGAACTGGGCCGGACGGAAAGTTATCTTTTCCAGCCCCTTGGAATGGGTACACATCCACAGATTGCCCTGACGATCGGAAAAAGCGGAATGTATCTTATTGGAAAAGCGCCAACAACCGTCGGACAGGCTGTTGTAGAAAGGCCGCAGACAGTTGGCCTGCTTGTCGAAACGCGAGAATCCGCCACCGTATGGATGTACCCACACCGTTCCGTACACATCCTCGTGAATGTGGAAAGCCGGACGCGAACGGTCGGTACTGGTAGGCTCTACCGCAATAACTTCGGTCTTCAGCTGACCGGTCTGCGGATTGAAGTGCGCCACAGTTCCCGAGACTTCCTGTTCGAACCAGACTTCTCCCGTCTTGTCACGATAGGCCGACAGGACAGGTGCCTTCGGAAGTCGGGAAGCCTCGTAATGTTTTCTTGTTCCGGCAGCCGGATTGCATACAAAGAAACCGTCTGTGGCAGTAGCAAGCAACAAATCATCCCCTCCCAGACTGTGAATGGACACAACCCGCGAAGGAACGGGAAGCTGCAACAGACGGAACTGTCCGTCCCCCTTCTGATATCGCCATACACGACCGTTGTCCGAACCGAAAAAAAGTTCCTTGCCCGTCTCGCAACAGACGTAGAACGGTTGCTCCTTCGTGGCTTCCTCCTGCGCCGTCCCTGAGAAATAGAATACGGGCTCCTTGCCATCGGCCGACAGCAACCCCAGTCCGTTGTCTGTCAGCAGCCATTCGTGTCCGGACGAGTCACGATAGACATCGTTCATCCTCACTGCCGGAAAATGTTTCGACAATTCCCGATACCACTCGCACGACAAACGACATGTCGTCGCATCGGTACTTACCCTGACTGCTCCTCCCTTGTCGGCCAGCAGCCATACGATTCCTCCCTGCAACAGTTTGACGGCCCTCACATCGCAGTCGGCACCGGTTTCCGCTGTTGCCGGAACACGTTCAAAGACTTCTGTCCGCGGATCGAAACGGAACACCTGATTATCGTATGTCAGCAGCCAGATAAATCCGTACTCGTCTTCGTACATGTAGTCCACACGGTTGTTGGTCAGTGCAATGCGGTTGTTCGGACGTGCCTTATAAGTCTTGAACGAATATCCGTCGAACTTGTTGATGCCGTCCCACGTGGAGAACCACATATTCCCCTTCTTATCCTGCAGGATAGACATGATGGTATTTTGCGAAAGCCCATCCTCGGACGAGTAATGGGTGAACAGACAATCGGAATGCCCGCTTACCGGCAATGCCCACAAACACAACAGGCATCCGACAACAGTGTATAGGAGGTTTTTCATAAGCACAATCAATCTTTGGCGTAAAGATACGGATTTCAACAAGAACAGACAGTGCAAATCAAAAAAACTTGCACGCTACAAAAGTGAAAAAAGCCTATTTTCAGCAAGAATCAGGCTATAAATTCTATCTTTGCATAGGAAACCCATTTTCCAAAACCCAAACAAGAAATCCGGCAAGCAGCTGCTTTGCCGAGTTTTGCTTACGAAATTCTCCCAATCAGATATACAATCATGAAACGATTCCTCAGTCTGCTTTTATGCGCCGCATTTTGGATGCTGAACGCCGCCGCACAAACCGGCGATTCCCTGTCTTACGGCGTGACGGGCAACATGCCTTCCTTCTACACACAGCTCAAACAGCAGCTCACCTACCCCATGGCCTGGGGAAACGCCCCGACCCGCGACTTCGGCCAGTGGCGCCTACAGGCACGCGACAT
>NZ_FR883069.1:0-3108 GCF_000435115.1 Bacteroides sp. CAG:633
GGCAAACTGACGGCTAAGAACTGGGCAAAACGTGTAAAGGTATCGCCAGATACTGCAGCACGCGACATAAAAGACCTGGTAGAGAAAGGTATTCTGATACCTCAGCAAGGGCGGGTTCGTGACGTATTCTACGGAATCCGGTGCAGTGACTCTATCCTTGTCATCCCCATGCCTGAAGATTTATAATAGCTTCATACAAGCAGAAAGCCCCCTACTATACCCCATTTTTTTCCTAACTAGGAAAAAAAATTTCTCTAACTGGGAAAATATTTTTTCCTAACTGGGAAAAAATAAGGGGTGTCTAAGTTCGCAAGTGCTCAACTTATTAGTTGACAATGCTTCAGTTAATAAGTCTACCAAGCTGGAACACCCTGTTTGACAAAGTGCCGCTTGAAACGGTTCGCTACAAACGCCTTGTCAACTCGTCAACTTATTGCTTGTCAACTGCAACTTGAGCTTACGAAGGTTGGGGTATTAATATATTTCAAGATAAAAAAATGATTGCCGCATAAACTTTTCTTTATGCGGGCTTGTACATAAAGAAAAGTTTATGTATCTTTGTTGTGTCAATAAAAGAACGAGAAATGGAAAAGGAAACAAGAATGAGGTTGTTGTCCAAATTGACCAAATTGAAGCTGATGTCGAAGATGTATGAGCATACCTTCCGCAATGCGGGAAACAAAATGAGCGAAAAAGAGATGAACGCATTGCTGGATGCGAAGCTCGAAACGGAAAGACAGATAGAGATGCTGGAAAAAATTCTGAATGACAGCGAAAAATGATTTATGAACAAGCCCCCTGCGACAGAGAGGGGGCACAATACTGTAACATATATGGCACTGAAAGATGATTTGAAAAAACTGAATGAAATTGCCCATTCGGACGCACCAGACGCCATGGAGCGTTATACGGCCTTGTCTGATGAGATAACCGCCAAGTACCAGTCGCCGGAAGATGCGAGCGAGATAGCCGATTTCTTGTTGAACGGATATAAAGAACTGGGACAGGAGGCGGAGGAAATGAAAAACTACGTGACCGTGAAACAGCAGATTGCCCCATATGCTGACATTATTCCGCTGGGCTATATTGCCAAGAAATATTTCGGGAAGAGTACAGCCTGGCTGAGCCAACGCATCAACGGTACCAAAGTGAGGGGTAAGGTCTATACGCTGAGCAAAGAAGACCTGGAGACATTCAACTTTGCCTTGCAGGACATCAGCAGGAAACTTGGTTCCATATCCATAGCTTGACAGACGTTTTATTGAACACCCTATTCCCCGCAGTTCGAGCCGCTGCGGGGATTTTTTTATTCTAACCTGAAAAAAGTACCCTCCACTACTTCAGGGCATCCTTTACTTTCCATGTTGTATTTCAGTTCTTCACAAAAATACGGTTGGTTACCGATTAGGAATATATCTGTAGGCTCGTACCATTGTCCTTTTCGTAAGAAGCTAAACTTATATTCAGTTTTTTGTTAACTTTCGGGTTGTCTTTATATAGCTTGTATAGTCCGTATTCGCCATCAATCTGTAACGTTGTTTCCTTGTCGGGGTATACTGCATAAAAAGCCGCATCACCAATGTTGTATGAACCATAATGAAAAGGAGTTGTACGATATATCGGTATTCTATATGCTGAACTACTTCGCACAGATTCTCCTGTTGAGTTATCAACAGAAATGAAATAATTTTGGTACCCCTCGTAAAATGCAATAAACAAGTGATTAGGAGGTTGTTTCTCTTCAATACCAACTTTTATGTAATCTATCAGACCTTGCTTATTCTGTGAACTGTCTGATACCTCCAGTACATTTCTTGCCAGCGGAACAGTGAAAAGATTGAAATCCCCGTTTTCTCTCAAATAAATTTCAGCAGGTATAATCTCCAGCTCTACAAATTCTTCATCGTTAGGGTCGTTCACCACCCGTTGCAGGTACATCATGTGCTGGTAGAACTTGATAGTGCCTGCGCTATTGTTTATACAACAAACGTGCTTGTTGCCGAAAAACTGGTCTTGATAGATAATGCATTTGTTGAATGTGTCCTCAGGTATGTCAAAGTCCCACAGCCTGTTTGTACGGAATTCGCATAACTTCACTATTTCGGGGTCTATATCGGCAAACTGATAGTATTCTATCCCCTCAGGCAATTTATATTTCACGTTGGTGTAGTTTGTGTATATGTCACTTCAACATCAAACGTTTTTTCATATTCATTGAGCACATCTTCGGCATTGATTACGATATAGGGTTCTTAAGTTTCGCACTTGCGAAACTTGAGTAAGGGGTATTTTTAGGCATGTCCGATCCGATTTCTAACGCGCGTACGCGCGCGTGTGTGTGAGGAAGCCTGCAAGTTTGCAAGTTTGCAAATTTCATACTTTTTTCAGCCACTTCTCCCGCATCAGTCGTACAAGGAAAATCATACCCCGGAAACACAATTCAATGCACATGGCAATCCATACCCCTTTCAGTCCCAGCGTCGGAGCGAGCAAAGCGGCCAATGACAAGCGTACCGCCCAAATACTGAAAAGATTCATCAGGCACGGCACCAACGTATCAGCCGCCCCGACAAATACTCCATATGCGACAATCGATGCAGCAAACATAGGTTCAGCAAACGCCTCAATGCGCAAGGCCATCACTCCCAATTTCCGAATCTCCTCGACAGGAGTCATCAAGCCGATAATCTGAGGAGCAAACAGATACATAAGTACCCCCATCACTCCCATTACCCCCATTCCCATAAACACAGTGATGCGTCCGAAACTGCGGGTCAACCGCCAGCGTCCGGCACCGATACTTTGCCCGACCAGTGTCGTAGCAGCCTCGGCAATGCCGTAACCGGGCATATAGCAAAGACTTTCGGCCGTAATGGCAAAAGAGTTGGCCGCGATGGCAAAGACACCTAACGGAGCCACAATGACGGTTGTCACAATCTGTGCTCCGCAAATGACCATGTGCTCAATCCCCATCGGAAGACCAATGCGAAGCGCATTTCTCAACGTGACTGCTTTCGGACGGAAACCACCCCTCTCCCCACTCTGCTTCAATTCGTTCGAGCGGGTCCAGAGATACCACAACAATACACCGGCAACCACCATTTCGGC
>NZ_FR883069.1:3134-25603 GCF_000435115.1 Bacteroides sp. CAG:633
GGCAGCAGCCGTGCCCAACGCCGCACCAGCCACGCCGAGCCCTGCTCCGGGCATCGTGAAAGAGAAACCCGCAAAAACCAACTCACGCGAAGGAAAAATCAGGAAGAAGTTGAACAGAACATCCAGCGCGCACATCACCACGCCAAGCAGACTGGGCACATGCATGTTACCGCTGCACCGAAGCATACCGCCCGACAAGAAATTGATCTGCAAAGCAGGCAAAAAGAGCGAGAAGATGAAAAAATAAAGAGTGGCATCGGAATGAATGGATGCATCGCCTCCCAGCCAGACAGGCAACACCGGACTGACTGCCATCCCAACGATAGCCAGCAACAGGCTGAAAACAGAAGTAGCCGTCAACGCCTGCCGCAACAAGGCACGCGCACTATGCATGTCGCCGGCTCCGATCCGATGGGCCACCTGAACGGAAAATGCCGTCGAAGCAGCCGCGCATACCCCGGAGAAAAGCCAGGTCGTTGTAGACACCAGCCCAATGGAAGCAGATGCTTCGGCTCCCAGACTGCCGACCATCGCCGCATCGATATACTGCATGACGATGGAAGACAACTGCGCAATAACCGCCGGAATACTGAGCTGCACCGTCAGGCGCAACTGTTGTCCCAAGGTCAACGGTTGACCATTGCGGATCAGTGCAAGCAGCCCGTCGGCCTTTTTTAACTGAATCATTATCCGTTACACTTTCTGACAAGGTTATACATTCTTCCGAACGCCGACATTCGCCAAAGCTTCCGTGTCTTGTGCCGGCATAACATCACATCCCAACGAGCGGACAAAGCCTTGAAAACGCATCAAAGCGTCTTGCAGCACCGCACGCGGACAGGCGATGTTCCAACGCAGGAAGCCTTCCCCTTCCGCTCCGTACATGGTTCCACTATTCAGCCACAGCCCGGTTTCTTCGAGCAGACGCGACTGCAACGTCTCCGAAAGGATGTTCAGACTCCGGCAATCGGTCCATACCAGATAAGTCCCTTCCAGCTGCGTAACCGGAATGTGTGGCAGGTGCATGCGGAAGAATTCGCACAGATAGTCGTAATTACCTTTCAGATATTCCAGTAACTGCAACAGCCAGTCCTCCCCTTCGTTATAAGCAGCTATGGTGGCCTCGATGCCGAAAGGATTGACATCGCACACCTCGTTGATGTTAATGGCCCGATCAATACGCTGCCGGACAGCCTCGTCACGGGCGATGATGGTAGCAATCTGCAATCCGGCCAGATTGAACGATTTGCTCGGAGAAACGCAGGTCACCGAATTCCACAAATGGTCCTCACTGATGGAAGCAAACGGAGTATAGACATGCCCCGGAAACACCAGTTCGCAATGAATCTCATCTGCAATCACCTTCACCTGATTCTTCCGGCAGATTTCCCCGATGCGGCACAACTCATCGCGAGTCCATACGCGCCCTGCCGGATTATGAGGATTGCAAAGCAACATAAGTTTGACATTCTGGTCGGCCGTCTTGCGCTCCAGATCTTCAAAATCGATGTGATACGTACGGTTTTCGTATTTCAGCGGACTGGTCACAATCCGGCATCCGTTGTTGCAGATAGACGAAAAGAAACAATTATATACCGGTGTCTGTACCAGCACCCCGTCGCCCGGTTCCGTCAGCGCCTTGATGACTGCCGAAAGAGCCGGAACAACCCCGGACGTGTAAATCATCCAATCCTTCTCCACCTTCCAGCCATGACGGCGTCCGAACCAGCTGCTGACCGATTCGTAATAGGCATCCGGCACACGGACATAACCAAAAATGCCATGACGTACCCGCCGCTCCAAAGCATCGACAACAGCCGGAGCGGTGCGAAAATCCATATCTGCCACCCACAGGGGAAGTACTTCTTTGCCAGCCGGCGCACTGTCCCATTTATACGAATTCGTATGCCGCCGCGGCACAATCTCATCAAAGTTATATTTCATCGTCTGTTTGTTTTAATCGGTGAAGGAACGCCCGTCTCGCAGCCTGATCCGGCAATCTGCAGGCGCCTTGATGTTCGCATCCAAGGTGACCGAACCGATAGCGTCTGCCACAATCGTGCCCGAAGTAGGATTTTTGATATTGGTTATTGCCCCACGTATGTCGGCATGCAGCGTGCTGTACTCAAAGGCACGGTCGCAGTCAGGGCCAAACGTACAGTTTTCCAGCACCAGATCGTGCGCATAGCACAGTGGTTGCTCGCCGGTGATGTGGCAATTGACCAAACGGAGGTTTCTGGAATGCCATCCCAGATACTCGCCATTGAGCTCGGAATCGTAGATCGTCACATTCTCTACCTCCCAGAAAGCATCTTTGGTGGTGATCCTGGCGTTACGGATCTCTACGTTCTTCACATACTGGAATACATATTTACTGTCACTCTCCAAGCCGTCGACACGAATGTTGTTGCTGAACATGAACGGATAAGTTCCGCCATGCAGTTTGAGGTTCTTTACACGGATGCCGTTGCAACGCCAGAAGACCTCGTCTGCATCGTTCATCGTCACGTTCTCTATATCGATTTCTTCCATCTCGCGAAACATCTTGGGAGCGTCGATAACAGTGTCCTTCATCGTCAGATGATCGGAATACCACAAGGCAGAGCGTCCTCCTACATCGAAATAGCAACGCTCGATGGTGAAACCGTGTACGTGCCAGAAAGGATAATTTCCCTCGAAACGGCACTCGAAGGCTTCGATGTTGCTACACTCTTTTATGGCCGATTCTCCGGCACGGATGACTACATTCTCCAGACGGAGGTTGTGTGACTCGAATAAGGGACGTTCTCCTCCAAACTCGGTATCTCTAATAATATTCATAAACTAAATCTTTATGGTTGAATAATTATCAATGCTACAACTTCTCCGAGAAAGAGTTGCCTTGCCCGAACGCCTGCATGGCAGACCAGTTTCCTATCCTGCCACTGCCGATCGGCTTTCGGCCGGCAAAGATATAAAAAAACTGTTCGCAACGAACTCTCCTCGGGATGATTACCTGATGCAAAAATAGAAAGTTACCGGTAACGACATGGTATACAAATCCCCGTGATGCCTACCCCGATTACGGATTTCTTAAATCCCGGACTCCACCTCCCAACTTCCACACATGCCAACATCAAAAAAAGGCATTGTTTCAGCCTACAAAAGCATGCATTTGCACAAAGCCGTGCATGCCTGTTGTAATGGCTAAAACAATGCCTTTATCACATTCCCTGCATTCTCTGTCAGGGAATTCCTATTCGGAATGCTTTACCAAGCCCAGTCGTTGACATTGCAAGAACTTTCAACCTCATCCTCTATCACATCGGGCAGATTGCAGAAGAAGTCGAGACCGGTATTCACTTCCAGGTCGTCGATGCTTACTGCACAGGCTTTCAGCTGATCGGCAGTCGGCTTCTTGGGCCAGTCTTCCTTGTGTTCTACCCAGAAACCAATTGCATGGTAGGTGTCTCCCTTCTGTGCCAGGATAGCCATGAAGTAATACTTAGGACAAGCCAGACCTTTCGGGGTAAAACCGTTGGCATCGGTTGTCGGGAATTTACTGTCCGCAGCAGCTACGGAACCTTTGAAGTTGATCAAAAGGTTGTCTATCGTACCACCTTTGGTGATATACAGTTTGTCGTATACGTCCGACAGACAGGATGCTCCCCACTGCTGTACCTGTTCTTCCAAGCCTTGCCAGAAGCCCTGATTGAACGAAGAGAATTGCGGAGAGATATTCGTGTAATAGAATGTCTGCCAGTTGGCTTCTTCAGAGTAAGCACGATCGTTTGAAGCACACAAGTGACCCTTATCGTAGCCGTCGCTCTTGTGATTGGACTCTTCCGGCTGCTTGATTCCTTCGGGCAGTTCCGGATCCTGCGACCAGGCATCATCGGGAGCGCGTTGTACGTTCTTCTGAGCCGTAATCTTGTCGAAACTGAAAGCTACCCATGCAGCATGTTGCTTTTCTTCGTTCCACTCCAATGCATAATTCAGCATCTGTTCGCCGTTTGTTTCTACAAAATGAGCCACATAGTGATTGGCTGCATTCAGATAAGGAATCTCGTAAGACGTTACCGAAACATTGTCGCCTACAGCTGCATTGGCATTGCCATTCTCGCTCAGGTCACGGTCCTTGGAACTGTCGACGATGTATTCTATTGCTACATTATTGCCCTGAATATAGGCTACTCTCAGCTTCAGGAACGTATATTTCGTAGCTCCCTTGTAACGGGCCCAGTAGTTTTTACCTTCCACCACTTCGGCGGTTTCCTGCCAGGCATTGTCGGCCGGGACTCCGGTCATGCTTTCCAACGCCCCTTCGCCAGCCAGTACAAAGCGCCAGGCACTGCCCGTAAACTTCTTGTCCTGTATATAGAAAGGATTAGTGAATTCTTCCGTTTCGAAAACGCTGAAGCCTTCGTTACTGTTGGCATAGCCCTTCAGTATTACGGTAGAAGAGCCTTGCTGTGTGGTTTCGATATAACCGTTGGCAGGCACATCGGAGTCGTCATTACACCCGGTAAAACACAATCCGAGTGCCAAAACGAACATTAAAGATAACTTCTTCATCAAAATAGAGTTTTATTTATTAGTAATATCAAACTATATAACCGACAAAAAAAGGAGTTAGAGGAGCTGGGCTCCAGTAACTCCTCCTTTTATCTATTTAGCTTACGTCTTATTCCTTGATAGAAATATTCTTGATTTCTACTGTAGGAGCAACCGCAGCGGTACTCTTATAATGGAAAGCAAGACGGATCTTCTGGCCGACAAAGTGTGACAGGCTGACAGGCTCGATGGTGCTGAAATCCCAGCTTGTACCTTCAGGCCATCCGGTGATTTCCAATGTTTCCCATGTAGCTGTAGTAGCGTCACCCGAGAAGTTGGTAGAAATCTTGGCATTCAAGTGATTCTTCAGGTCGTTGCCTGACAAGAAATTGATTGCAATGTCGAATACCATCGTCGGAGCAACCGCCTTGGTCAAATCAATTTCCGGAGAAATCAACCAGCTTTCAGCCTCTTTATTACCACTTAAGTATCCGGATCCTTTCCAACCATAAGAATTGTCAAGCTTCCAAACAAACGACAAACCGGAGAGCTCGATATCCTGTGCAGTGAAGCCACCGCTTTCACCATTCAGTAAAGAAGACTCTAAATAAACACGAGCCTCTTCCCACTTGCCATCTGTCTTCTGGAAAGTGATGATGCTTGAAGAAGCTACAGTAGTTTGTGTCCATGCCGCACCGTCGTAAGTGAACTCGGTTGCTGCAATAGCACCGTCGCTATTGGAATTGTAAACAACGGTCACTACATCGTTTGTCTTAGCATAAGGATAAGTACGTTGCAGGTAAACCGGCAAAGTTTCAGCAGGCTTGCTTACGTAAGAGTATCCCATCTGCGTATAATCGGCAGGCTGCAATACAGCGATATCAGCAGCATCAGTAGAATACTTGCTCCATGATTGAGAAGAAGCGTTGTAACGGTAAACAGCAGAAGTATTCGGGGTGACAGAAGCACGGGTCATTGCCAATGCCGAACTAGCGACTTGATAATTAGTAGTAATCCAAACTGTTATAGTTTCTACTGAACCAAATCTAAAAGCCTCATCTATAGTAAAATACGGTAATACTGCATTCTCTGCAATTTCAATAGTAGGAGATACCAAATAAGATTCAGTGTCATGATTTGTATTATTCACATATCCATTTGCTATCCATCCGTAAGTTTTATCATTAGCCCATACATAATCAAGGCCTCCAGTATTTACATCGTAGATAGTAAAGCCACCCTCATCGCCTAACAATGAATTCTCGGCATATGTATATCCACCTACCTTGTCAGCAGAATATGAACCGTAAGAATAAGATGCTTCTCCGTCTTTATTTACATAATAGTTCAATTTTACACTCTTATTCTTAGCCACATTTGTAATCGAGAAAAGATCAGAACCTCCAGCAGAAGCTATGGTCCACTCGTATCCGTCCTCCCCCATCGTGTCGGCTACATTGAAGCTATCATAAGAACCTGACATATAGAGATATTTTCCTATTGCATTTTTCAATGCAAAACCATTTGCCGTAGCCTCGACACTCATGACACTGTATGCAGCATCAGCAGCAGAAATAACTCCGTCTGTCACAGTAATAGGATCAGGATACATATAACCATATGTATAATCGTCACCTGTTAAACGACCAAACGGGTAGTAATTATTATCAGCACCCAATGAAGCTATCACATATTCACCAGCACCAGTAAATCCTTTTGAAGTTTCAACTTTCTTAAATGATCCATCTTCTTGCTTCGAAAACAGATAAACATCCAGATAAGGAACAGAAAGAGCCTTGAAATTCTTCAATTCCCATTTAGCTCCTCCCTGAGCAGTACTTGTATATTTAAATCCAATATTAACACTTTGTCCTTTATATGCAGACAAATCTACAGCTCCCATATTGACATAGTTCCAGTTTTCACCTTTAGAACGTACTGGAATTGTAGCTAACTGTGTCCAAGTTGGTTCACTCGGAGTTTCTCCACTACCTCCGCCACCAATGCTAGGTTCTGTTTCCGAATATGCATAATTTACCACTAACATATCTCCATCTTTTGCATCAGGATTTACAGCCTTCAAAACAGATGAGATTTTACCTATAGACTTAGGAGAAAGAAAATTAGCTGTAACTTGATCCCCCCATATCAATTCATAATCGTCAGAAGTAAGGCTATAACTTTTAATGCCATTGAAGTCCTTCAGATATTCGGGCAGATTCTCAAAATTGTTATAATAGACCGTAACCTTGGAATTATCGTCCAGATAAGGGAACTTGCCGGAGATGAAAGTAGGCAAATACCATGCAGCCTGAGCATCTTCAGTAAAATACTTATTCGTTCCTACAGCTTTTAAAGCCTCCACATAAAATTTTCCTTCTGGATCCATCTTCAATGCATTCTCTTGATTAATACTGTTGCTAGCAATAAGCGAATAATCTGAATCAACCAGACGAAGGGTGTCATTCCGCACATCAGTAGGACGAGTCATTTCGTCGAGCCCAGCAAAGTTATCTTCATTGTAATCGCAACCGCCTAATGCGAGCAACGATGCCATTACGGGAATTATATATTTTCTTTTCATAAAATCGACTAACTTTAAAGATTAAAAATTAAGCTTCAGTCTTACACTGTACGTACGACCCCAGGCATAGAATACGCGGGCGTCTTCCCAGCTGTGCGAAGCACCATCGATCGCATCGGTAATATATTCCTGATCGAATACATTGTCTATATTACCATAAAGTGTCGCATTGATATTACCAATCTTGAAACGATATCTGGCGCTCAGGTCGAACACGTTTGCATCAGGAATTCTCCAAGGACTGTCGTATGACTTTTCGCCGTTGGCTACCAGATCGCTCGAATTGAATGACCACTCAGCATAGTTGCGTCCGTAGTAGTTCCAATCGATACCTACACTAAGGTCTTTCGTAATCTTGGCATCCAATCCCAAAGCAGCTGTTGTCTGTGCAGAGTTACCAACCTTGGTATCATTCAAGTGGATAGTCATTGAAGCATGATCTTCGGCCTGGATACCTGAAGCGTGAACAATTTCGCCTTCGCTTGTCCAGCTCTTTACAGGCTGACCGGTTGAATCGTAGAAGTAACCTTTAGCATCGCAATTCCAACGCCAGTATCCCATAGAGAACATACCACGAACATCCAACCATCTGAACGGTTTAGCAACCAAATCCAATTCAACACCCTGGTGGATAGCATTTACACCACTCATGTTGATACTGATACGATCGACAAACTCACCGTCACGGTTCTTCAAATCGATACCACGGCTCATGGTCTTGTTCAACCACTTCGTGTGATACAGGTTCAGGTTGGCAGTCAGATATTTCGAACGGAAGCCATAACCCAATTCTGCAGAGAATACTTTTTCATTAACCGCATCCGGGTTGGTCAGGTTGCTGGTTGTAGACTGCAGGAAAGCACCTCCCGAGAAGAAAGGAGCACGGCTGATATAACCAATGTTGGCAAAAACATTATGATTGTCAGTGAGGTTGTAGTTCAAACCGCCCTTGGCAGTCCATCCCAAGAAGTTTACAGTCTTAGACTTGGCATGATCGGCATCATAGTAGAAGCGGTCGTAACGCCAATAACCGGTGTTCGAGATAGAACCGGCAACAAAGGCACTCAGTTTGTCTCTGTTGTATTCGGCCTGTGCAAATACGCCTTCCTGTACGGTATAACCATCATAATCACGATAAACCACATCGCCTACCTGCAATTTCTTGTTAACAAAAGCATCGCCGGCTGCTGCGGCAGCATTATTAGCTTTTAATACATTCTGACGAGAGGAAGAGTCGATGTAATAGTCACCACCATAAAGGTCGCACAATTCATTGGTATGCACACCCTTATAATAACGGAAATCAACACCGCCATAGAAATCTACATATTCACCGAACTTTGTAGTATAAGTAGAAAGCAAACCAATCCAAGTGTGCTTGTTATAAGACTTAGACATGGCCATCTTCGAACCGGTATCGCTTTCCTGATTCAGCTTATAAATTTCGTCGTATGCGAAAGTACCGTCTTCGTGACGGAAAGTAGTGTTCAATGTACCATAAGAAGCACCATACCAGTTGCTTCTATCAGAAGAAGTAAAACCTTGACCGGCATATCCATAACCGTTACCGATAGATGCGTACAAAGCTGTACTCAAAGAAGAGTTACGGTTAATCTGCCACAAGTGATTCAAAGAAAGCTGCGGTTTGTGATAAGCATTGCGGGCAGAAGTCTTTCTTTCGCCATTCAAGCCATATCCGTAAGTCGGATTATACTTGTAGGGGCTGTCACCATTCATATACTTCTTTGCTACAGTCTGCCAGCCTTCAATAGTCAAACCGTCGTTGTTATTACGTTGGTTGTGCCACTGAGGAGCGCCGAAAGCTGTAAACGAAAGCTGATGGTTGTCGTTAATACGCTTTGCGATATTGATAAACCAGTTATAAGCCTCGTATTCGGTACCCTGAATGTATCCATCGGCCCAAGTCTTGGCACCCAGCAATGTCAATGCCCAACCAGACTTGCTCATACCTGTAGATACGTTAAACATGATCTTATTATAACCGTCATTTCCCATCGCATAAGAAACGGAACCACCTTTCTTTGCTTCTACAGAATTGGTCACAATATTGATAGAACCACCCACCGAAGGAGCAGATACTTTAGAAGCACCTAAACCACGTTGAGTCTGCATGCTGCGAGTCACGTCAGAAAGGCCGGCCCAGTTTGACCAATAAATACCTCCCCACTCCATATCGTTCATCGGCACACCATTGATCATTACCGCGATATTTTCGGATTCGAAACCACGCATGTTGATACGGGAGTCTCCAAAACCACCACCTTGCTTAGTAGCGTATACACCAGGAGTCGATTTCAAAATCTCAGGGAATTCCTTCGTACCTAACTTTTCTTCGATAAACACAGGCTCTACTGTCGACACAGCAACAGGAGTCTTTCGGGCAATAGCCACAGAAGAAGTAACGACTACGTCATTCAGCATCACAGCATCCGGCTGCATCTTAATGACTCCCAAATCAACAGAAGCGCCCTTCTGTGTGATTTTCTGTTTCAGGTCCTTGTAACCCACATACTTGAATACCAAAGTGGCATTCGGAGCAACGCCTTGCTTGAAATAACCGTCAATGTCGGTTACCGAACCTTGCGTAGTACCTTCTACCATAACGGCAGCTCCCACTAACGGTTCACCTGTTTCTGCGTCAACAAGTTGACCTTTTACTGTAGTCTGAGCCATCGCGTACGAGCTGAGCACAGACATCACAGCAACTAATAGGAAATGAATTAGATTTCTTCTCATAATCCTTCTTTTAGTTAATAGATAGTGTTAATTAAACATTAATTTATGTTCCGAGTTGCAAATATAACTAATTAAAACAAGATTTATATTACATTTATGCTACTTTTTTTAATGCCTCAAAAGGCTTTTTAAAATCCTTTTAATTCGCATTTACAGCCAGTTTTCCGTCCTTGCGCAAACCATATTTCAATCTGTAAGCCAACAGGCAAGGCTATTTACATTTTAACAGGAAAAAGCACTTTTGCAATGACGTTCTATAAAACAAAAAAAATCTCTTTTCATGATATTTGGACTCGGCTATTTTTCGGGATTATGCACTATTTATACCTAAAAGAATATCCCGTCTATTTGGTACACACGCCATAATAAAGACGAATACAACCAAACAAACGGGATATTTCCCAAATCCATTCAAGCAAGAAGAGCGTACCCTTCTTACCTCATGGGCCCCAATATTTAAACTATTCTATTCTTATTTCAATTGCTCAGCAACCTGCTTCAACAAGTTATTTGCATTATCCAGCATCTTCTTTTGAGCCGGTTTGTCAGCAGACAACAGCGGAACGAGTTTTTCCAGATATGTCTTAGCCTCCTTAAAGTCCTTATCGGCTTTTGCTGCTTCTTCATCGTATTTTGCACGGTCGGAAGTTGCCAGCGGAGTAGCTTTCTTCAGGATAGTGGCACCGTTGTTGAAATACAAAGCGCCCAAGCTGTACAATGCGTTTACGTTATTTTCCTGGAAAGCCAAAACCTGCTTGTAAGCTTCTTCGGCTTCTTCTACCTTACCAGCCTTTTGAGCGGTAATACCAGCGTTGATATAATAATTGGAATACAATTTGGTCAAAGTCTTATTTCCGGGAACTGCTTCCAAACCTTCTTTCAAAGTAGCTACATATTCATCGTTTTTCTTCAAGTCCTTCAAAGCACCAGCTTTTCCAATGTAAGCGTTGGCCAAGTTGTATTTCTTCTGAACGGCAATATCAAAATACTTAACGGCTTCTGCCGGTTTTTTAATTTTGTCGGCACAAACTCCACAGTTATAAGCGATTACAGAGTCTTGATTGTTGGTTTGCGTCAGATAAGTGCTGAATTTTGTGTAAGCTTCCTGATAGTTCTTTGCTTCCAGAGCTGCTTTACCTTCGTTAATCAATTTTGCAGGATCAGTAGCTTCCTGCGCAAAAAAAGTTGTAGCTGCACAACAAAGTGCAAGAGATAAAATTAATTTTTTCATATGCTTTAGTTGTTTTTAAATCGACTTCTCAAAAGTAACAGACAGAAAGCAACCATCAAAACCTTTTTAACTTTTTTGAGTTTTTTACGTTTGTTATAACAAACGTTATACAACGTAAATTTTCACATCCGTACAAATCATAAAATCCTGATATAAAACGATTAAGCAAGTAAGCATCCACACTGAAAGTGCTATTAAGAACTCTATTCAAGAAGAAAACAATAAAAAAAGTGGCTGCCGATTCTTTCTTTCTCAGAATCAACAGCCACTTTATTTATATTCCAACCGCTTCTTTCATTGATGAAAAGCGGTCGATTAAATTACCGGCACCTTAATGAATATCGATCACTCTTTTCGATTTTGCCTTCTCCTGCTCTGTATATTTAGGCAATTCTATGTTCAATACGCCATTCTCTACATGGGCAGCGATCTGTTCCTTATCAACATCTTCCGGCAGAATCATTGTCTGTTGGAACTTAGAGTAAGAGAACTCACGACGCAAGTAACGTCCCTCCTTCTTATCCTCTTCCTTACTCTCATTCTTCTTCTCCATTGTGATAACCAGATTGTTATCTTCGTCGATATGAACATTGAAGTCATCTTTTGTCATACCCGGAGCAGCCAACTCGACTTTATATTCTTTCTCTGTTTCGAACACGTTGATTGCAGGAGCTGTAGCATTTGCTTTTTCCATCCAATCGTTATCAAAAAAGTCATTAAAAATACTCGGTAACCAATTTTGATTTCTTCTAACAGGCATCATAGTTGTAATCTCCTATAGTTTAGTTTAACATTCCAATTAATTCTGAACAACCATTCTCGAAATCTCAAGCTTCGCACTTTCAAGCGACTTCTTTCGGAAGCACTCCCGAATGCTTCACTCTCGGTTTCTGAACCGTCGTTCGCTAGAGATATTGCAAACTATATGCCAAGAAAGAAAAAGCATATTCATTGACAATATGTCATCCATTTAATGACTATTCTACCGATTTTATGACATTTTGCTACTACTTCAAAGAAAACATTAATTTCAAGTCAGTTTAAAACGAATCCTCCAACGCTTGTCTTCTTCATTCCAATCATGGCTGATAATCTTGAAAACACCTATTTCAGACGTGTTAGCCACATGCTTCCCTATGCACAAACATTCGTCATAGTCTCCTACCTTAACGACACGCACTGTCGACGAAGCATCGTCGGGCAGGCGATTCAAATCGAACCGGCCTTCTGCCTCTTGTTGTGAAATGAACTCTGTAGTGACGGGCAAATGCGATTGTATCACTTCGTTCACAGCCTCTTCCAACCGTTTCACATCATCTTCCGTCGGACGCTGCTCCAGCCGGTAATCCAATTTACTCTTTTTGCGCTCAATGTGCGCCGATACAGAACGACCACAACCAAACAGACGAATCATTGTCTGGTTAACAATGTGTTCACAGGTGTGCATGGGAGGAAATTCCTCCTTATTATGCTCATTGAGCTGTATTTGCTGTTCTTCCATCTTAGTTTTAGTTTCTTGTTATTTTATCAGGATATAGAGTCAAAGATAGCCATATTTCTCATATAATTCGTGAAGAAAGTACTCTAAAATCCAAAATCTGAATATTTTTATCCAAAAACATTTGTAGATTTCATAAAAAAGCGTACCTTTGCACCGCAATTAAGGCTGGTTCCGTAGCTCAGCTGGATAGAGCAACGCCCTTCTAAGGCGTGGGTCTTGCGTTCGAATCGCAACGGAATCACAGAAAAAAGGAAGTCTGCAAAACACTGAAAACAGTTTTGAGGCTTCCTTTTCTGTTTCCTCTCATCAAGCCCCTACCCCGCCAGACACTTGTAATCCATTTATTGAACACTTGTGCAGTTCACCTCAGACACTTGTGTGGCTCGCATCGAGCACTTGCCTGAATTAGGGCTCAAGTACGATTCGGCAAGAAAACGCATCGGCACTGACAAAAAAAGGAGGATGTACAAACACCCTCCTTGCTTAAAACGTTACTCAAAACGTTTCGTATTTCTTATTTTGTTTTCTTCAATACAACTGCCGTACGCGCAGGTACATACAACTTCAGCCACTCTTTCTTCTCTTTCTTATAAAGAGGATCGGGCATGGTGAAATGTTTAATGGTATCGTCACTGAACCCATAGCCACCATAGGCAGGATTGTCAGTATTCAAAACTACTTCATAAGAACCTGCAGGTACCAGGAAGCCATAATCGGTGAACGACTGTTTAGGATTGAAGTTGAAAACAAACACAAGATCCTTACGCATATAAGCCAATATCTGATCACCATCGTTATGCCAGATTTCCTGTACAGGAGTATCCTGGAAATTTTTCATTCCCTTGATGACAGACAACATATCGACATCAAAATCGCCCATATAGTGATATGCCAGATTATGATTGTCGACCAAATCCCACTGACGGCGAGCATACTTGCACGACCATCCGTTACCTTCGCGTGGGAAATCGATCCATTCAGGATGACCGAACTCATTACCCATAAAGTTCAGATAACCACCATTGATGGTAGTAGCAGTAAGCAAACGAATCATCTTGTGAAGGGCAATACCGCGATGAACGCGATAGTTCTCGTCACCCTTCTGCATATGCCAATACATATCCGAATCGATCAGTCGGAAAATGATGGTCTTGTCGCCCACCAAGGCCTGGTCGTGGCTTTCGACATACGAAATAGTCTTTTCATCGCTACGACGATTGGTTACTTCCCAGAACATGCTGGAAGGCTTCCAGTCTTCATCAATCTTTTCCTTGATAGTCTTTATCCAGTAGTCGGGGATATTCATGGCCATCCGATAATCGAAGCCATATCCGCCATCTTCGTACTTGGCTGCCAAACCCGGCATACCTGATACTTCTTCAGCAATAGTGATAGCCAAAGGATTGACCTGATGAATCAGTCGGTTGGCAAGCGTCAGATAGCAGATCGCATTATCATCCTGATGTCCGTTAAAGTAGTCGCCATAGTTGCAGAAAGCTTCGCCCAAACCATGACTATAGTAAAGCATGGAAGTAACTCCGTCGAAACGGAATCCGTCGAAGTGGTACTCTTCGAGCCAGTATTTGCAATTAGACAGAAGGAAATGAAGCACTTCATTCTTTCCGTAATCGAAACACAGCGAATCCCAAGCCGGATGCTCATGACGATCGCCCGGATAGAAATACTGATTGGGATCGCCTGCCAGATTACCCAGTCCCTCGACCTCATTCTTTACGGCATGAGAATGGACAATATCCATGATTACGGCGATGCCCATGCTGTGAGCGGTATCAATAAGTTCCTTCAGTTCTTCGGGCGTACCAAAACGCGATGATGCAGCAAAGAAACTGGAAACATGATAGCCAAAGCTTCCATAGTATGGATGCTCCTGAATAGCCATAATCTGAATGCAGTTGTAACCATCCTTGGCTATACGCGGAAGCACATTTTCCTGAAATTCCTTATAAGTGCCAACCTTCTCCTCGCATTGAGCCATACCGATGTGGCACTCGTAAATCAACAGAGGCACATTTTTCACAGGCTTAAATGCCCGTTTTTTCATCTTATACGGTTTCTCGGGAGCCCAAACCTGTGCGCTGAAAATCTTTGTCTGCTCGTCCTGCACCACACGTGTAGCCCATGCAGGGATGCGTTCGCCCTGACCGCCTTCCCAATGTACCATCATTTTGTACAGGTCACCATGCTTCATGGCATTTGCAGGCAATTTGATTTCCCAATTACCATTGGCCTTGCGCTTCAGGCTATATTTCTTTTCTTCTTTCCAATTATTGAAAGTTCCGATTAAGAATATCTGAGTTGCGTTAGGAGCCCACTCACGAAATACCCATCCGTCGGCAGTACGATGCAAGCCAAAATACAAATAACCGGATGCGAAGTCCGACAAAGTATTCTTTCCCTTGTTGGTCAGTTCGGCTTCCTTGTCTATGGCATGCTGATGACGACCATTGATAGCGTCAGCATAAGGTTCAAGCCACGGGTCATTCTTTATCAAGTTCAATGTTTCCATAAAATACTATCTTAGGATTTTATACAGTCAGACTTTTATTTTCACAATAATTTTTTTCACTCCATCGGGTGTGATGCCGGGAGCATGACCATCCTGAGGGAAAAAGATGGCAAACATGCCAGGCTTGACAGTAATATAGCTTTCGGCAGGACCGTCAAAGAAGACAATATCCTTTTCCGCATTATAAGGTGTACTTACCGAAAGGCAATCCTGAACCGGCGTATACCCCATGATTTCATCTCCTGAAAGAGGAATCTGAATGTCTATATATTCCTGATGAGCTTCCAGTCGGGCCTGCTCTGAAGTTTTCGGCTGTGTCTGAGCCACATTTACCCAAAGCTCTTTACCCTTCAACTCTGTTTTTCCGACTTCCATATTCTTCAAATCGCACGATTTCAAGAATTCTGCCACCTGTGCAAACAACGGATGCAGAGAGACGTACTTTCCTATATGCTCCAATTTGTCTATTACCATAGTTTTAAGATGTTAGTTGGTTATTATCATATAAGCATTATTCATATTCGAACTCATCGATTGTATAGTTTATAAAGTCTGAAAAGCGTTTCATCTGCCTGAAAATATCATCGATGCGATCCAGACAATCCGGTTCAAAAAAGAAATGATCCGGCTGACTACAAGCCACTGTATATTCCTTGCATTGCAAATACTTCAAATAAGGATAATCTTTCGGAAAACCTTTGGGAGCGGTTTTCAGGAAAGTCTCTCCTACAACCGGAAAATACTGTTTGAAGAGAGGATCTTCTACAATACTGCGATACTCTGTCATATTGTCGTACACCGCCTGCCTTATAGCACGTAACAAAGGCGACGGCAAACAATAACTGCCTCCTGCCAGCAGACAATTGTCCGGCTGCAAATGCACATAATATCCGCAATGATAAGACTTTTTCCCTTTTGCGTTGATATACCCCCCAAAATGTATCTTATAAGGAGTCTTGTCCTCTGAAAAACGGGTATCTCTATAAATCCGATAGGTGCAGTCTTTAGGCTCCAGACACCGGACACTCTCGTCGAACAGGGCAATCCGAGAGATAACCGCAGAAAGTAAATGATCGAACTCGCTACGGGCGGCCTCATAGTAATCGCGGTGCGCATTGAACCATTCGCGATTATTGTTTGCGGCCAAATCTTTCAAAAATTGGAATATAACGGAAATATCCATATCATTCTTCTTTTATTTGACAAACTTACAAATAAAATTTTGAAGAAACTAAAAAAGTACACAAAAAATAGAAACTGCCCGCATACACCAACCTGCCCGAAACATTGCGACAAACACCCGAACACAAAAAAGACTGCATCAGCAAAATCTGTCATTGACACTTTGCCGACGCAGCCTATTCTTTTATCAGGACAGGAAACCCCAATCCTGATTATCGTTTACTTCGTATCAGATAAACCAACGAACGTAACAGAAATCTTGACGATGAGGCAGATCCGGATTCTTGGGGAACATACGATATGCTACCTTAAAGCTTCCAGCATTCTCCAACTTGTGACTTACACGGAAAGTATAGAGATTACCTTCCTTCTTCACTACTTCGAACGGTTCTACAGAGTATACGTGCTGCTTACCATCGGCTGCAGTATAGGTAGTAACCAATTCCAAACCAATAGCGTCGTCCAAGCCTTTCTCATCTATTACATAAGTAATGGTATATTCCTTACCGCTTTCGATAGATCCTTGTCTAACTTCTTTAGACTTTTCACTCGAAACAATCTCGATGCTATCCCACTTTTCAGCCACAGTTTCTTTCCATGCGGCAATTTCCTTGGCTTTCGCATAACCGTTGGCTTCCAGCAAATGGAAACGTTTGGCTTCCTTATTGTAGAACTTGCTATAGTAATCGTCCAGCAGACGCTTCATTGTATAGTGAGGTGCAACCTGAGCGATAGAATTCTTGATCGTCTTGATCCAGCCTTCAGAATATCCCTTCTTGTTGCGAGCATAGTACAAAGGCAGAATTTCAGTTTCCAGGATACTGTAGATAGTAGCAGCATCGAGCTGATCCTGATGTTCCTGGTTCTGATAAGTGCGTTTCTCGGTCAAAGCCCAACCAGCACCTTCGCGATAGCCTTCGAGCCACCAACCGTCGAGTACAGAGAAATTGACTACACCATTCATCAATGCCTTTTCGCCAGATGTACCAGATGCTTCGAGCGGACGAGTCGGTGTATTCAACCAAATGTCAACACCCGAAATAAGACGACGTGCCAATTGCATATCGTAGTTCTCAAGGAAGATGATCTTACCCAAGAACTCAGGGCGACGAGAGATTTCGATAATCTTCTTGATCAATCCCTGGCCGGCACCATCGTGCGGGTGAGCTTTACCAGTGAAGAGAAACTGAACAGGATAGTCGGGGTTGTTCACAATCTTGGCCAGACGATCCAGGTCGGTGAACAGCAGGTGAGCACGCTTGTAAGTAGCGAAACGACGACCGAATCCAATCAGCAATGCATTCGGATTGATCTTGTCGAGCAGAGATACGATGCGCGAAGGATCACCCTGATTCTTCAGCCAGCTTTCACGGAACTGACGGCGGATGTAGTCAATCAGCTTGTTCTTCAATCCCATGCGGGTCTTCCAGATCTCTTCATCGGGCACATTGTAAATGGCTTCCCAGATCTTTGCATTCGACTGGTCGAACCAGAAGTTTTCGTCGAAGTGAGCAGCATAAAGCTGTTTCCACTCGGTTACACTCCATGTCGGGAAGTGTACACCGTTGGTTACATAACCTACGTGCATTTCTTCGGGGAAGTAGCCCTTCCAGATAGGTGCAAACATTTCTTGCGATACTTTTCCGTGCAACCAGCTTACGCCGTTGACTTCCTGAGAAGTGTTGCAGGCAAAGATAGACATACAGAAGCGCTCGCCCTTGTCGCCCGGATTGTTGCGGCCCAAGTCCATCAGTTCATCCCAAGTGATACCCATTCTTGAAGGATAGCCTCCCATGTACTTACCGAACAGGCCTTCGTCGAAATAATCGTGACCGGCAGGCACAGGTGTATGAACGGTGTAAAGCGAAGAAGCACGAACCAATTCGATAGCCTGGTTGTAAGTCAGTCCTTCGGCTACATAGTCGCAGATACGCTGAACATTGATAAGAGCAGCATGTCCTTCGTTGCAGTGATAGATATCTTTCTTGATACCCAACTTCTTCAGTGTCAGGATACCACCGATACCCAACAGGATTTCCTGTTTCAGACGGTTTTCCCAGTCGCCACCATAAAGCTGATGAGTAATAGAACGATCGAACTCGCTATTCATTTCGTTGTCCGTATCAAGCAGATACAGAGAAACACGACCTACGTTTACTCTCCATACATAAGCATGTACATAATAGTCGAGATAAGGTACATCGACAATTACTTGCTGACCGTTTTCATCGAGCACACGGTCGATAGGCAACTGGCCGAAGTTCTGTGCCTCGTAATTGGCAATCTGCTGGCCGTCCATCGACAGTGTCTGAGTGAAATAGCCATAACGATAGAGGAAACCTACCGCGCACAAGTCGACATTGCTGTCCGAAGCTTCCTTCAGATAGTCGCCGGCCAGTACACCCAAACCGCCTGAATATATTTTAAGAACATGGTTCAAACCATACTCCATACTGAAATAGGCTACAGAAGGACGTTTTTTGTCCGGCTCTACATCCATATAAGTACGGAACTTGGAGTAAACCGCTTCCAATCTGCGAAGAATTACTTTATCATTTGCCAATGCTTCAAGTTTGGCAAAACTCATACGTTCCAATAGTAGAACGGGATTTTGTCCCACTTCTTTCCAAAGAGCCGGATCAAGGTCTTTAAACAACTCAGTAGCTTCATAGTTCCACGACCACCAGATGTTTCGTGCCAATTCAGACAACTTCTCCAGTTCTTCAGGAATATGAGATTTCACATTCACTTCCCTCCAATTCGGAGTGTTTACATTACTAACTTTAATCTTCATTGTATGATAACTTGATTGATAAATAATTACGTTAACCCAACTGACGCTTCATGGCATTGCGCAAGGCAACGTCATAAGCCTCATAATAATATTGTATAAAGTGCTTCCATAAAGCCTGTTCGGCTACCTGGCTTGCTCTTTTACGTATTTCTTTGATTTCGGATTCGGTCTTAGCCGAGAACGCCGATATGGTATCTTTGATGCCGTCGGCCACTTCCGAATAATTATAGTCCGAGCGATGCAACACTTCTACGCCGTCGTCGATGCCATGCTGGTTCTTCAAACTTTTTACCCAAAGCCCGAAGCCGGCAAGGTCGGTTGTAACGGTGGGCACATGGAAAGCCACACTCTCCAGCGGCGTATATCCCCACGGCTCGTAATACGAAGGATAGACGCTGAGGTCCTCGCCCAGAATGACGTCATAATAATGTTTGTTCAGGATACCGTCTTTTCCATCCAGATAGCAGGGCACGAAGATAACCTTTACCTTATCTTCTACCCGATTGCCCATGCCCAGATATTTCAACATGTCAAGCACCTGGTCGTGCGTCATGTTTCTCAGCCAATGGGTGATAAAGGGGCATTCGAGCGGAGTATCGTATTTGCCGTCTTTCTTTTTCAAACGGGCTTGAAGGTCTTCGCGCGGATCGCCTACCCATCCGGGCACATTGACAAAGGCCAGTACTTTCTTTTTCAGATTCTTATCACGATTCAGGCGATTCAATGATTCCAGAAAGACATTGATACCCTTATTCTTAAATTCATAGCGTCCGCTCGTACCGATAATCAGTGTATCATCATCCAGGTTGTCGCCCAACAGGCAATTGGCTACACGCAGCATCAGGGCGCGTGCGCGCTTGCGCTTACCTGTAAAAGTAGCCCCCTTCGGAACAAAATCGTTTTCGAATCCGTTCATCAGAATGACATCGGCCGACTTGTCGAGCAACTCGCGGCATTCGTTATTGGTAATCTCGCTGACGGTTGTAAAGCAATCGACGTTGTGGGCGGTCTGCTTCTCGATGGAATGCTTGGATTGCATATTCAGTTCGACCGCCATCTGATCGCCGTTGTAAGCGAAGAGATAATCGTACAGCGGCTTGTCATTGCCTGCAATCGAACGTCCTATCGAAGTGGCGTGTGTAGTAAAAATGGTTGCTATCTCGGGAACAGCCGTTTTCAGATAAAGGGCTCCCATGCCTGTCATCCATTCGTGTGCCTGAAAAACTACCTTGTCGGCTGTCGTCAGGTTGTAGCGATAAAAACTTTCCACAACACGGCCAGCCGCATAAGCAAACATAGACGCTTCGTCATAATCGCCATACGCATGCAGGGAATCAACCTGATAGCGATTCCACATTTCGGTATAAATTTCATTCTTCTGTGAATAAAAAGGCTGGAAGTCAACGAGTATGACAATCGGTTCGCCAGGAATCTGCCAACGGCCTACACGCACTGCGAGCTGATCTTTCTCTGTCGCATGTTTTTTCCATGCCGCACATAAATTGTCTGATTCGACAAACAGGGGATTTTCCTTTCCCTGCCAGAAATCAGGCCCTATAAAGATCACTCTGTCACGAAACTTATTTTGTAAAGTATTTGCCCTTGTCGACAAAACCGTATAAATACCACCTACTTTATTACATACCTCCCAACTTGCTTCAAAGATATAATCGGGGGTCAGTAGTTCTCTAGTCATATATGTCATTATATCTCAACTTTATTGTGCCCGCAAAAATACATATTATTCTTTGAAAAATAGTTTTTTAACTAAAAAAACTAATGATAACAATCCGCAAACGCCCCTACAAAACGGTACAGCGGCATTCAAAGCCTTTTTAAAATCTCATTTACGAGACATAAATGTAACATGTTTATGGCATCCATGCGATTCGGCTGATTTCAGAAACAAAGCCAGCAGCTCGCTATTGGCTTTTCCGTTTATGGCGAGTTCTCTTTTTTCTTCAAAGAAATTGAGCGAACAAGAACATTCGCCACAAATATCCACCCCCACAACGGCTTCTTTTTTCAGGATAATGCCCAGCAAACTTTCGAGTTCGTCCAGTGTAAGTGAGCCCTGATCCCAATTGGTAGCGGCCGATGCTCCGTTCAACACATCCTTATCGACGGATATATAAACGGGGCAATCGACATGTTCTTCCGAAAAACGGTTCCAGCCCTCTTCATGCGATAAGTCGGTTTCGCTATAACACTTCACCTTGTCGCCATAGCCCGTCGTCATGGCTTCGACCAGCGGTTCGGCAGCCCCCACGATGAACACTTTATGCAGAAAAGAGTTGGTTTCGAGCACATCCTTCACCCACGATCCACACGATAGCATATCCTCGAACAATGTAGGCTGCATGTCGGGGTGATGATCGAAAACGACCAACGAGAAAGGTTCACGAATTTTATCCGTCCACAATTTGCTCAGATAGTGATAGTTGCCCGAATCGATAAAGTGAATGCCCTCGGGCGAAAACGAAGCGATCTTCTCTTCGAGCCGACGACGGGCATCGACATCGCAATAGCAATCCACACCGTTCAGGTCGGTGCAGTCAATCCATCGGAAGCGGCGATTCTTTATGAAGTTCTCTTCTTCGTAAACGTGAGTGAAATTCATCAGGATGATGTTTGGCTTCATCGGCATCCTCCTTCCATGGTAATGGCCACCTTGATTACTCCATCCGCACGGTTTTCGAACAGGAGGTAAGCTTCTTCAATGTCGGAGAGCGGAAAACGGTGGGTGATGAGCGGTGTGGTATCTATCTTTCCCTGTTCGATCAGACGGAGTATCTCGGCGCAATCGCATCCATCCACTCCACCCGTCTTGAAAGTCAGATTCTTACCATACATATCGGGCAGCGGAAGCACCTGCGGACGGTCGTAGAGGGCTACGACGGTGACCACAGCATTGGGGCGTGCGCACTGCCATGCCAGGCGAAAGCTATCGTCCGAACCTGCTACTTCTATTACCACATCGGCGCCTCCATGAAGGCTGTGCGCAAGTACAAAGTCCTGACACGCATCGGGTTCCGTCACCAACACATCAGGATAGTGTTCTTCGACAAAGCGTCTTCTTTCGGCCGACTTCTCGCAGACAATGATGCGCCGAGGCTGCTTCAAAAGGGCGCAAAGCAAGGTGCAGATGCCCGTCGGACCTGCTCCGATAAGCAGCACTGTATCATCGGGCTTAATCTCGGATATGCGGGCTGCCCAATAACCTGTAGCCAGAATATTGCCCACGAAAAGAGCCTGTTCGTCGCTCACCGAGTCGGGGATGCGGTTCAGCCCTTGATCGGCATAGGGAACACGCACGTATTCGGCCTGTCCACCGTCGATGCGGCAGCCCAACGCCCAACC
>NZ_FR883069.1:25623-27809 GCF_000435115.1 Bacteroides sp. CAG:633
CCCCACCCGCCATTGGCATCGGTGCAATTGTTTACATAGCCCTGACGGCAAAAGAAGCATTCGCCGCAGAAGGTTTCTACGTTGACCGTCACCCTGTCGCCGGGCTTCACCGTCTTTACGGCAGAGCCTACTTGCTCGACAATGCCTACCATCTCGTGCCCCACGGTGATACCGGGCACAGCGCGAGGCACACTGCCATGCTTAATATGCAAATCGCTGGTGCAGATGCTTCCCAGGGTAACGCGCACCAGTGCATCGCGCGGATCAATCAATTGCGGAATCGGTTTTTCGGTTAAGGCGAAACGGCCTTTCTCAATGTAAGTATATGCAAGCATTTCTGTATTTCCTCCTTATAATAAAATCAAATGACAGACACAAACATACGAATAAAATCCGATAAGGTGTCCGCATGCAGGTACTTATTTTATCCGAACCGCACATGAACGAAAAATAGCAAGTCTGCAACGATACATCCGAACAGATTAATTCGTAACTTGCGCCCCTAAACGCGATTTTCACCCTCCACAACCTTGTTCGGGGGAGAGAAGCAGAAAACAAATCGCACTGAAAAAGCCGTTTGTAAGACTTACGTTTCCAAGTGAGAACAGAACAACGGTTCACAAGCTCATATACTTACAAACGAATAAACTGATAAACTAAAAAAACTTAATACATATATGGCTGACAACTATCTTGAAAACCAGTTCGAGCAATACCAGGCACGCAAAGCCGCCTGGGAGCGAGAAAAAAAACTTGGCAAGCGAAAGACGCATCCCACTCCCCCGCCGACAACCGACAAGGCGACATCTGCCGAAAGCACAACGCCTGCCGAAAGCGTAAAGCCCGACACAGGAACCACACCGCCCTCGTGCGTGGACTGCGGCACCCAAAACTGCAAATATAAGACCAAGACTTATCCCGACTTCTGCCTGACTACCCACCTCGACCCTGCCGACCAGCAATGGGCTCTGGAGCGTTACGACGAAGGACGTAACCACGACATTATGGTGGCCAGTGCCGAAGTCGAATACGAAGGTTATTGCCAATGGACGCGTGTGGAAGAAATCATGCATTTTGCCCGTAAGATAGGCGCCCACAAGATAGGCATCGCCAACTGCATCGGCCTCGTCAGCGAAGCGCGCATCTTTGCCCGCATCCTGCGTGAAAACGGCTTCGAGGTCTATTCCGTCGTCTGCAAGGTGGCCGGACAGGCCAAATCATCAGTCGGCATCCCGCAGCAGTGCGAAAGCATCGGTGCAGCCATGTGCAACCCCATTCTGCAAGCACGTCTGCTGAACAAAGCCCAGACCGACCTGAACGTAGTCATCGGCCTGTGTGTGGGGCACGACAGCCTCTTCTACAAATATTCTGACGCCTACGTAACAACGTTGGTCACCAAAGACCGTATAACGGGCAACAACCCCGCCGCCACGCTCTATACCGCCCACTCGTATTATCGTAAGAAACTCAGTTAACGCCTCACCGACAATATGCTACACCGTTTTCACGTTCCCATCGACCACATCGCCTTGCCGACAAAATTTACTTATCCCTTCTGCTATACACCCCACCCCCTCTGCCTCATAGCTTCCTACGAAGTGCAGGAATACCTGAAGCAGCAGGCCCAATGGAAGCAGGAGCTCGACGCTGGTAAGATGTTTGGCGTACTGGTAGTGCGCACTGCCGACGGCCAGTTGGGTTATCTGGCGGCTTTCTCGGGCATATTGGCTGGTAAAAACATGCACCCTTTCTTCGTACCGCCTGTCTACGACCTGCTTCAGCCCGACGGTTTCTTTAAGATCGAAGAAGAGCAGATCTCGCAGCTCAACGCACGCATCGACGCTATGCAGACCGACGAACAGTACATACACCAGAAAAACACACTACTCCAAAGAGAGAGAGCCGTACACAAGGTGCTCGACGATGCCAAAACCGCGATGAGAGAAGCCCGCCTGCGGCGAGAAGAACGCCGAAAAGAAGCCTCACTGACGCCCAAAGGCCGCCTCGCCCCCGACGAAGAAGCCGCCCTGATACGTGAAAGCCAGTTTCAGAAGGCCGAATACAAACGGCTCGAAAAACGCTTGTCCGCATGGCTCGACGACTCGCGTAGTCTGATCAACGAAGCAGAGGAAAAGATGGCTTGTCTGAGGTCGGAGCGCCGCCAGCGTTCCGCCGCCCTGCAACGG
>NZ_FR883070.1:0-5586 GCF_000435115.1 Bacteroides sp. CAG:633
ACTTGCACGGCTCGCGAGCCACACTTGTGTTGTTCGCGAGCGACACTTGCGCCGCTCAAACGTCCCTCACGCATCCCCCTGAAAAGCTAACTTCATGTAGGTAGACGGCAGCTTCAGAAAGCCTATTTCTGGGTATTTCACAGCTTCGGCCAAAGCCTTTACTTTGCAACGGACAATCAAAAACTGTTAGTTGCAATGAAAAGAATCGGAATTTTTTATGGTTCCAGTACCGGAACCTGTGAAGAGCTGGCCGGCATGATTGCCGACCGGCTGGGTGTGGACAAGGGCGATGTGCATAGCGCCGACCGGCTTTCGGCCGATCTCGTGGCCCGATACGACGTACTGCTGCTGGGCACTTCGACCTGGGGCGACGGCGAACTGCAAGACGACTGGTACGACGGCATCCGGGTGCTGAATTCGTCCGACCTGACGGGCAAGGATGTGGCCCTGTTCGGCTGTGGCGATTCGGAATCGTATGCCGACACGTTCTGCGATGCGATGGGCCTCTTGTACGAAGGTCTGAAAGGCAGTGGATGCCACTTCATCGGGGGTGGTGTCAGTGCCGACGGTTACATGTTTTCCTCGTCCGTTGCAGTGGTCGACGGTAACTTTGTTGGACTGGCCCTCGACGAGGTGAACGAGAGCGACCGCACCCCACAGCGCATCGACGACTGGATTGCCACCTTGAGGCCTCTTCTGGATTAATTGTTCTCTTTACCCTGTAGTACTTATATGACTCTCTCTCCCGACATGCACCCCGGTGATCTGAAGGTTTTCCTCAACCACGTTTACGAGTTCAAGAAAGGCGTGCGCCAGATGGTGCTCTATACCGTCAACCGGCGGTACGAGGCCTTTGCTGTGGCGCGCTTGCAAAGTCAGCACATTGCCTATCTGGTACGCCCGGTTGACGAATCGAAGATTAATCTGTTCTTCGGCAAACCCGAATGCATCCATGCCATTGCCTGCATGGTCGACAAACCGCTGAACCGGCTGACGCCCGAGGAAGACTTCATCCTGGGTGCCATGTTGGAATACGACCTTTGTGCGCAGTGCAAGCGCTACTGCGCCCGCAAATCCCGCCTCTGAGTCTCCTGGATGCACTATAACGCATGTTACATCTGTTGCAACAAATGTTTCATGCAACATTTTTGTCAGCATCCGAAACATCTGTTTCATACCCGGAAGTATGCAATGCCTACATTTGCCCAGCGTTTGAAAACAAGAAATACTTTCGTTTAACAACTAAATTCAGATACCATGAAAAAAGGTATGAAACAAATTTTCCGACAGGCCGGTACAGCCGCAGTGCTTCTGGCTCTGACATGTGGAAGCGCGCTGGCGCAGGAACAGAATGCTTCCTCCAAGAACGATGATTCTTCGAACAGTAAAGAAGAAGGTAACCGTAACGTCATGCTGAACGCCGCCAGTGCCAACGGCCCGCGCGAAATCCAGATCGGACTCCCCTCGGCCGACGTCAACGTGCTGGAAAACGGCATCCCCGTCACTTATGCCACCAACCCGCACTCCGTTAACTCTCTGTGGCGCGCCGACGCCAGCCTGAGCCACGTGGGACTGCTGAAAATCTCGGAAACGGCCATCACGACCGGCAACATCGGTTACGCCGTCAACTCCTTCACCCAACTCGGACAAAAAGGATTCAACGGAACACTCAACTATAAGAGCAACCACTTCGGTATGCAGGAGTTCTCGCTCAACCTGAACGGCGACATCGCCAAGGATTGGTACTACAGCGGAAGCATCTATCAGGACTTCGACCCGGGAACGTTCAAAATCAAATCGACTCCCTTCCAGGACCGCACACAGATCTATAAGTTCGCCCTCACCAAGAAGTACAACGAAGGCCGCGGCGAACTGACCGCCATCTATCACTACAGCAACAGCCATCCCGTCTACATGTACGCCACTCAGTCGGCTCCCTTCGTCTACGTGGGCGACGGTAGTGTGAAGGAGTTCGGCCAGTTTGCCCTCGGAACTACCTCTTACCTGCCGATGGACAACGAAATGGTATACCGCGACATGCGTACCGGAGAAGTCTGCAAGACCAACCTCTACGACGCCGTGCAGAACAAAGGCAGCGAATTTACCCTGATGAACAACTACACTTGGGACAACGGCCTGAACTGGAAGACCATTATGAAGTACGACCACTCCACCGGTTCGTGCGTCTATCAGACCCCGATGTCGCTCGACCAGAACGAAGCAGGCATCAACTACCTGTACGAAGCAGCCGACGGCAGCATGAAACCCTATACTGGCGACTACGTACAAAGCCGTATGTCGTGTCTGAACCGCGGGTTCATCGACTCCTTCATGTTCACCACCGAGTTGTCGCGTAAAGTGGGCAACAGTACGTGGCGCTTAGGACTGAACGAGTGGTACTACGACATCGACTACGCATCGGCCACTACCATGTACGACCAGTCTGTACCTACCGACGGCAGCTACCCCGTGCGCCTCTACAATGCCGACTATGCTACTTACGCCGACCGCACCTATGCCGGAAACGGTTACTATTACGACTTCAACAAGAATGCATCCGAATATTACAAGGGACACGAAAACAAGATAGCCCTTTACTTCACCCACGACTGGGACGTAACCGACCAGCTGAACCTGTACTACGGTGCCCGTCTGGAATATCAGGCTCTGCGTGGCGACAATGCAGCCGTGAAGAATGCCGAGGGTAACTACGTAGGCCGTTTCGCCGACTATTACCTGGGTGCTACTGCTGCCGACGGCACCAAGATAGCCCCCACGCCCATGAGCTACGACTGGCTGAACTACGCCCTGACTGCCGCCGCTACTTATAAGCTGACCGGACAGTTCGGACTGACAGGTGACTTCACTTACATCACCCAGCACCCGAAGATCGAGAACTTTGCTCCCGCCACACTGCCCAATACCGATAAGATTTCCGTTCCCCTGGGACGTGCCGGTATCTACTACAACAACGAGTGGTTGAGTTTGACTTCATTGTTCTCCTACATCTCGAAGACCAACAACAACTCTACGCTGAACCTGCAACACAAGACAGCCGCCGGTCAGACCGAAATCATGGCCGCTCCGCTGACTTACGACATCAAAACGCTGGGTTGGACTACCGACGTGGTAACCCATCCGTTCAAGGGATTTGATTTCCACTTCCTCTTCACCTACCAGAAGCCGACCTATAAGAAGTACGAGACTTCCGTCACCTTCTCCGACGGCTATGTAGGTCAGATCAACGCTACCGGCAACATCGTAGCCGAGATTCCACAGGTCATCGTCGAAATCGACCCCAGCTACATGATCACCAAAGACCTGAAGATCTGGACCAGCTTCCGTTACTTCAGCAAGACATACGCCAACATTAACGACGCCTACTACTTCAACGGCCGCTGGGAAACCTTCGGCGGACTGAACTGGCAGGTAAACGATAAACTTGCCCTGGGCTGTACCGTAGTCAACTTCCTGAACCAGACAGGTGCTAAAGGCAGCATTGCCGGTGCCGAACTTATCGAAAAGGAAGATGCCGGACAGTATGCCGGACACGTGATGGCAGGTAGCTACATCCGTCCGTTCACCGTAGAATTCAGCGCCAGCCTGAAGTTCTGAAACCCTAAAAGGAATCGGGAAGCCGGAAAGTGAAGGAGACACACAGACCGTCTTTTAAATGAATCATTCCTCCTGCGACGGGAGACGAAGCAATAGGTTAGGCTTCCTGATTCCTGATGTTCCCTTCGGGGAACAACCGATAGAAACACCTCTACAATTCTTTCATCTGGTGGCTCCTTCACTTTAATTTATAAAAGGCAGATAGATTGTTTTCGGATAACATTTTAATTCGTATCTTTAAACATATAAAACAGATATTGCAACCATGAAACTTAATTTCAATCATCTGACAATGGCTTTGGCAACGGTTGCCGCACTCAGCGCCTGCCAGCCGCAGAACAACGGTATCCGCCTCGAACATCAGGGCGATACACTCACCATCGTTCACATTAGCAATCCCAAGAAATACCTCATCCTCCCCATTCAGGAATCGTGTGCCGAGGGTAAGGTGAAACTCGATACCGGCAGTCCGGCCGACATGGCGATGGACGTGCGTCTGGCTGTAGACAGCGTGGAGTATTACGTGCCTTTCGCCCTGCCGCAGGGAGCCAAAGAAGCCACTGTAACCATTGGTCGCGTGGCAGCTAACGCCATCTGCTGGGACAGCATCCGCCTGGCCGATACTTTCGATACTACCAATACCGATTATTACCGTCCCGTTTATCACCACACGCCGCTCTATGGCTGGATGAACGACGCCAACGGTCTGGTCTACAAAGACGGCGAATATCACCTGTACTTCCAGTACAACCCCTACGGATCGAAGTGGGGCAACATGCACTGGGGACACTCCGTCAGCCGCGACCTCATTCATTGGGAACACCTCGACCCGGCCATCGCACGCGACACGCTGGGACACATCTTCTCGGGTAGCTCCGTTGTCGACAAGAACAACAGCGCCGGCTACGGCAAGGACGCCATGATTGCTTTCTACACCTCGGCCAGCGACGAGCACGGACAGATACAGTGCATGGCCTACAGCAACGACAACGGCCGCACCTACACCAAGTACGAAAAGAACCCCATCCTGACTCCGTTCGACGGACTGAAGGACTTCCGCGACCCGAAAGTCTTCTGGTACGAACCCGCACAGAAGTGGTACATGATTGTTTCTGCCGACAAGAACATGCGTTTCTACTCGTCCACCGACATGAAGAACTGGGAATACCTCAGCCAGTTTGGCGAAGGTTATGGCGTACAACCCAACCAGTTTGAATGTCCCGACTTTGTACAGCTGCCTGTCGATGGCAACAAGGACAACATGAAGTGGGTGATGATTGTCAACATCAACCCCGGTTGCCCCTTCGGCGGTAGTGCTACGGAATATTTCGTAGGCGAGTTCGATGGCAAGGAATTCAAGTGCGACAACGACAAGAGCGTCACCAAGTGGCTCGACTTCGGTAAGGACCACTACGCTACTGTCTGCTTCTCGAACACCGGCGACCGCACCATCGCAGTTCCCTGGATGAGTAACTGGCAGTATGCCAACGTAACCCCCATCCGTCAGTACCGCGGTGCTAACGCCCTGCCTCGCGAGCTTTCACTCTACACCAAGGACGGTGAAATCTACATGGCTGCCAATGCCGTGAAGGAGACCGAAGGCCTGCGCAAAGGCACTACACCCGTCAACGACTTCACCCTGGAAGGCGGACATCTGGTTGGCTCGCTGGCTACCGGTGCCGAAGGCGCTTGCGAACTGGAAATGGACATCACCCCGGGCAAGGCACAAACCACAGGCTTCCTACTGCTGAACGATAAAGGCGAAAAGGTGGACATCTACCTCGACATGAAGGCTGGCCGCCTCGTCATGGACCGTACCCTAAGCGGACTGACCGCTTTCGGCGAGAAATCTGAACCTCACGCCAAAGAGACCGACGATCACCGCAAGACCGAATCAGTGAGCTACATCAACGATTTCGCCCTGGGCACCTGGGCCCCGCTCTCGCTGTGCGAAGGTAAGACATATCACCT
>NZ_FR883070.1:5613-6720 GCF_000435115.1 Bacteroides sp. CAG:633
CGACGTGTTCGTGGACAAGTGCTCCATTGAAATCTTCGTGGACGGTGGCCGCATCGCCATGACCAACCTGGTATTCCCCACCCAGCCCTACAATTCCCTGCGTTTCTATACTCTGGGAGGTGAGGCCGAAGTGAAGAACCTGAAGATACATCAATTAGGATTGTAACACTAAAAGCCCTTATATCCCATGAAACACCTCATCGCAACGGCGGCACTTGCACTGCTCGCCACCACTACACTGAATGCCAGTGACATGAAACAAATACGCATTTCCACTGACCGCACCGACCTGGTGCTGCAGGTGGGCGACAACGGCCGCCTCTACCAGAGCTACTTTGGTGAACGGCTGCTGAATGAGTCCGACCTGAAAGAACTGGGTTGGAGTGTGCACCCCGCCTCGGACGGCAGTGTCAGCCGCCGCGGGTGGGAGGTGTACAGCGGTTCGGGCAACGAAGACTTCTTCGAACCTGCCCTGGCCGTCACCCACAACGACGGAAATCCTTCCACATGGCTCTACTACGTCTCGTCCTCCTCGTACCCCGTGGAGGGAGGCGTGCAGACCGACATACAGCTGCGCGACGACAAGTATCCCGTCGACGTGACGCTGCACTACGTGGCTTATCCGAAGGAGAACGTCATCAAGACCTGGAGCGAAATCCGCCATCAGGAGAAGAAGCCTGTTACCTTGTCGGCCTATGCCTCGACCATGCTTTATTTCAGCCGTCCGGCTTACTACCTGACGGAGTTCAGTAGCGACTGGGCCAAGGAAGCACAGATGAGCACGCAGCCCCTGCTTTTCGGCAAGAAGGTGCTCGACACCAAGTTGGGCAGCCGTGCCGCCATGTACACCCATCCCTTCTTTATCGTGGGGCTGGACCAGCCTGCCCAGGAACGGCAGGGCGAAGTGCTGATGGGCACATTGGCGTGGACAGGCAACTTCCGCTTTACCTTCGAGGTGGACAACGTGGGCAACTTGCGCATCATTCCCGGTATCAATCCGTATGCGTCGGCCTATCGGCTGAATCGCGATGAGGTCTTCACTACTCCCGAATTCATCTTCACGCTGAGCACCGAAGGTACCGGCCAGGGCAGCCGCGACCTGCAGGC
>NZ_FR883070.1:6728-8233 GCF_000435115.1 Bacteroides sp. CAG:633
GCAGCCGCGACCTGCAGGCGTGGGCGCGCAACTACCAGCTGAAGGACGGCAAAGGCACACGCCTGACACTGCTCAACAACTGGGAGAACACTGCCTTCGACTTCGATCAGGACATTCTGGCCGAACTGATGAAGGAAGCCAAGGACCTGGGTGTGGACATGTTCCTGCTGGACGACGGATGGTTTGGCAACAAGTATCCGCGCAAGAACGACCGTGCCGGACTGGGCGACTGGGAAGTGACGCACGACAAGTTGCCCGGCGGCATCCGTGCCCTGACCGATGCAGCCAAGGAGGCGGGCGTGAAGTTCGGACTGTGGATAGAGCCGGAAATGGTGAATCCCAAAAGCGAACTCTTCGAGCAGCATCCCGACTGGGCCATCCACTATCCCAACCGCGAGACGTACTACTACCGCAACCAGCTGGTGCTCGACCTGAGCAACCCGGCCGTGCAGGACTACGTCTACGGCATCGTGGACAAGCTGCTGAAGGAGAACCCCGACATTGCTTACTTCAAGTGGGATTGCAACAGCCCCATCACCAACATCTACTCACCCTACCTCAAGGCCGAACAGGGACAACTGTACATCGACCATGTACGTGGCGTCTATAACGTGATGAAACGGGTGAAGGACAACTATCCCGACGTGCCCATGATGCTCTGCTCGGGCGGCGGTGCACGTTGCGACTACGAGGCGCTGAAGTATTTCACCGAGTTCTGGTGCAGCGACAATACCGATCCTGTGGAGCGCATTTACATTCAATGGGGTTTCTCGCAGTTCTTCCCGGCCAAGGCTATGTGTGCTCATGTGACGAGCTGGAACAAGGCAGCTTCGGTGAAGTTCCGTACCGATGTGGCTTCGATGTGCAAGCTGGGTTTCGACCTGGGACTGAAGGAGCTGAGTGCTGACGAATTGCTCTACTGCCAGACGGCTGTGGCCAACTGGAAACGTCTGCAACCCGTCATTCTGGACGGTAGTCAGTATCGTCTGGTGTCACCTTACGAAAGCAACCACATGGCAGTAAACTACGTGAGCACGGACAGCCGCAAGGCCGTACTCTTTGCCTACGATGTCTATCCGCGCTATCAGGAGAAACTGCTGCCCGTCCGCTTGCAGGGACTTGACCCGACGAAGCGTTACAAGGTAGAGGAAATCAACCTGATGCCCGGTACACAGTCCACACTGCTTGCCAACGGCAAAGTGCTTTCGGGCGACTATCTGATGAAGGTGGGACTCGACGCTTTCGGCTTCCAGCCGATGCAGAGTCGGGGGGGGGTCCAGCCGATGCAGAGTCGGGTGGTGGAACTGACGGAGGTAGAATGAATATCGCTTCTCTAACTTCTTTAAATTCTTAAAAACAATGACCGCAAAACAACAAATGAAATACGGAAGGCTGATACCCGTCATGCTTTGCTTTTTCGCCATGGGCTTTGTTGACCTGGTGGGTATCGCTTCCAATTACGTAAAGGCCGACTTGGGGCTGACGGACTCGCAGGCCAATATTTT
>NZ_FR883071.1:0-33447 GCF_000435115.1 Bacteroides sp. CAG:633
AGGTAGTCAAATTAAGACAAGTCCCGTAAAATCAACGTTTTACGGGACTTTTTCTATTTAGCCGATGGACAACCGAAAGACATTAAAATGGCCACTTCTGACATGCTTTCGTTACTAAATCGTTACTGAAAAATTGGGAAAATCTTCTGTAACGATTTTGGGGGTAAATACTTGATTTGTTGTTTGTTGATGCTTAAATGTCTTTTGTGGCGTTAAGAAGCAAAAATAAAATAGGATACTATATTGATTATAATATCCTATTTTATTCAATCTCTCTTGTTGTGACTTCAATATGATTCTCCTCGTATAAACATATTCTGATAGTTAATCACCAGCCGTTTGAATGATAATACGAAATCTGCTCCCAATGAACCAGAAAACAACTGGCTGTCGTTTTCTGTATTCTTAATGACTTCTGTATTATGCAATGTTACGGTAGCACCTGCCGCCTCGAAACAGAATTCTGGCAATGTTACTGCTTTTATCTGCGATATTCCGCCAAAACCTCCACGGGAAGTGGACTGTTCTGTGAGTCCGTCAATGGCATCGGGGAATGTTTTTGCAAATTTGTTCCCCAAATCGGACTTTACATTTCCGGTATCAAATATCAAATCAAACGGCTGTCCGTTATAGTTGATTCTCACTTGGGGTGTATTTGATGACAGGTACATATTGGGTTCTCCTGCAGATGCTTTTTGTGGGAAAACGAATCTTCCGGCTTCATTGTCTATGATGATTTCCTTTGCATCTCTGATAAAGTGGTAGCCAAGTACTCCGTCAAATGCAAATATCGAATCGAGTTCATTGTCAGGAGGTGCAACCATAAAAACAGGGTTGTGATATATCATCTCTCCAATTTTCATAGAATCTGCCTTAGCAAGTTTTACAAACCCTATCTCCATGCCTGATACCGGAATCGAATCTGCTACAATTTTTAGACCGGCTTCTTCTGCATATTTTTCTGAAACGAAATTGCCAAAAGAACAACCTGTGTCGAAAATATAGTTTTTCGTTACGCCGTTTACTTCTACAGGTATATAAATATGTTTGCCTCTTCCTACTGTTTCCACGCTTAACGGTACTGTAACATCTTGGTTGGGGCGTTCAAGATATGGTTTGGGCATATTGGCAAGTGCTTTGCCTATTTTCTCTATAAACACAAAACTGTAAAGGGCTTCAAACGGGACGGAGTTTTTGAGTGCATTCACCAAATTTTCTCCAACTTCTCCTGCTTGCTCGTACATGCCCAGATTTAAAAAGTTCATGCCTTGCAAAGCAGCCATGCCTATTGAGGTTTCTGCCCCCATTTCATTTTGGTGATGGAGCAACAGGCTGTCAAGGGCAACGGCGGCACTTTCCGGCTTATTAAATCCAATGCCTAATTGTGCATCAGCTATCAGATTAAGCATTTTGATACTCACAGAGTCTCTTAGATTCGGATATTCTTTTCTTAATTGAAACAAATCGCCGTTATTCAGAATTTCGCCCATTCTCACATCTGCCTGTGTTTGAGAATAAGTAGAATTGTATGCCAATAAAAAGGCGATAAGGAGAAACGAAAGTCTATTTATAATTCTCATATTGATTTATGTATTAAACAGTGAACAAATATAGCATATAAACATGGAAAGGGGGGGCAAGAAAAATACATTTGGCTGCTTCTTTCTGCAAAATTTGAGCAATTTAACGGATATCAATGATTTGGGTATAAATCTCAGTAAAAGGTATACAGCATGGGAGCGGAATAAGGTCTACTTTTGTAGTGAAAACAAATTGCTAACCGATTAAAATGGTGGAGTTATGAGATTTAAACTGATTTTAGTATTTAGCGCATTGGTAATAAACAGTACAATTATTATGGCACAGAAAACAATTAAACAGACTGCTGGAAGAGATCAGCTGGGAGAGTTTGCTCCTAAATTTGCAGAATTGAATGATGATGTCCTTTTTGGTGAGGTGTGGAGCCGTACGGACAAGTTGGGACTGCGCGACCGCAGTCTGGTGACTATCACTGCCTTGATCAGTCAGGGAATTACTGACAGTTCATTGATTTATCATCTTCAGTCGGCCAAACAGAATGGTATTACTCGTACTGAGATTGCTGAGATTCTTACGCATATGGGGTTCTATGCGGGTTGGCCAAAGGTATGGGCGGCTTTTAGACTGGCCAAGGATGTTTGGACGGAGGATGTTGCCGGAACAGATGCGAAGTCTGCTTTCCAGCGTGAAATGATTTTTCCGATAGGCGAACCTAATACGGCGTATGCTCAGTATTTTATAGGAAATAGTTATTTGGCTCCTGTCTCGAAAGAGCAGGTTCCGGTTTCTAATGTAACCTTTGAGCCTGGATGCCGGAATAATTGGCATGTTCATCGCGCAACAAAGGGAGGTGGACAGATGCTGATTGGAGTGGCAGGCCGTGGCTGGTATCAGGAAGAAGGAAAACCTGCAGTTGAAATCTTGCCCGGTACCGTAATCCATATACCGGCGAATGTCAAGCACTGGCATGGAGCGGCTGCTGACAGTTGGTTTGCTCATCTGGCTTTTGAGGTGGCTGGAGAAAATACTTCGAACGAATGGTTGGAGCCGGTGTCGGATGAGGAGTATGGCAAGTTGAAATGATGGATTCTTGGAGGTCTTCTAGTAATTAGAAGAATTTCATGCAGATATTTCCCTAACTAGGAAAAAATATTTTCCCAGTTGGGGAAATTTTTTTCTCTAACTGGGTGGGAAAAACGGCTTAATAGTCCAAGATGTTTTTTTAGTGGAAAGGAAGAATGGGTTTATGAAAAGTGGGTAACAAAAAAACTCTGATTCATTTCGAATCAGAGCTTTTTGCGGTGCGTACGGGACTCGAACCCGTGACCCCATGCGTGACAGGCATGTATTCTAACCAGCTGAACTAACGCACCATTGTTTCATTGTTTTGTTGCTATCTCTCTCGATTGCGGTTGCAAAGGTAGACATTTATTTTGAATCTGCAATAGCATTCTGATTTTTTCTTGTATAAAATCTCATTTTTCTATCTGTTTTGTCGCAAATATGGGTCGTCGGGGGGGGATTTGCATTGTTTTAGAGGGCTTGGATACCAGGTTTGTGAGGGAGAATATCCGATGTGTAGCGGGGCTCATGTGATTATTGAACTTATATAGTAGGAATGGGTAGTTGGGTAGAAATATGGTTCCAGACTGACTGTGAAATAACGATAGAGAAAGTTATAGCCTTGTTTTATTAGGAAAACGGAACTTTAAAAGATGATTTTAAAACTTATTGCTTGAAAAATTCGTTATTTAGCAATAAATGGTTATTTTTGCCTTCCTAAAAATGAGACTAATATAAAGATGTAGTAAATAAAAGTATTTTGGTATGATGAAAACAGCCAAATTGTTGCTGTATTGCCCTGACAGACCTGGAATTCTGGCAGAAGTAACAGACTTTATAACGGTAAACAAGGGCAATATTATCTATCTGGACCAGCATGTAGATCATGTGGAGAATATCTTTTTTATGCGGATAGAGTGGGAATTGAAAGATTTTTTGATTCCTCAGGAAAAAATAGAGGATTATTTTGAAACGTTATATGCACAGAAATACGGAATGTACTTTCGCTTGTATTTCTCGGATGTGAAACCGAGGATGGCTATTTTTGTGTCTAAAATGTCGCACTGCTTGTTTGACTTGCTGGCACGTTATACGGCAGGGGAGTGGAATGTAGAGGTTTCTCTTATCATAAGTAATCATCCTGATTTGCAACATGTGGCAGAAAGGTTTGGCATTCCTTTTTATCTTTTCCCTATTACCAAAGAAAACAAGCAGGAACAGGAAAGAAGAGAGATGGAGGTGCTTGCCAAGCATAAAGTGAACTTTATCGTACTGGCGCGTTATATGCAGGTTGTTTCCGAGCATTTGATAAATGCGTATCCGAACCGCATTATTAATATTCACCATTCTTTTCTGCCGGCTTTTGTGGGGGCAAAGCCCTATCACGCCGCTTTCGAACGTGGCGTGAAAATTATAGGAGCTACCAGTCACTATGTGACTACCGAACTGGATGCTGGTCCTATTATCGAACAGGATGTGGTGCGTATCTCGCATAAAGATACGGTGAATGATTTGGTGAACAAAGGTAAGGATCTGGAAAAAATAGTTCTTTCGCGAGCTGTTCAGAAACATATCGAAAGAAAGGTGCTGACTTATAAAAATAAAACGGTTATATTTAGCTGATTTTATTAATGTGCTACACTTTATAGAATAAATAAAAGGCAGGTTGATATGAAAGTGGCAATAATCAAATATAATGCAGGCAACATTTGTTCTGTGGATTATGCGTTGAGGCGTCTTGGGGTGACTCCTGTTATAACAGCCGATAAGGAGGAATTGCTTAGTGCGGATAAAATTATCTTTCCGGGTGTAGGAGAAGCTGAAACGACCATGCGTTTTCTGTGTTCGTGTGGGATGGACCGGTTGATAAAAGAACTTAATCGGCCTTTGCTGGGTATCTGTTTGGGTATGCAGTTGATGTGCAGGCATTCGGAAGAAGGTGATGTAGATTGCCTGGGTATTTTCGACACGGAAGTGAAGCGCTTTGTGCCATTGAAGCATGAGGATAAGGTGCCGCATATGGGCTGGAACACGATAGGGCAGACATGTAGTGGTCTGTTTGAGGGCTTTACCAAAGAAGAATACGTATACTTTGTACATAGTTACTATGTACCGGTTAATGATTGTACGGCTGCTGTGACGGATTATATCCATCCGTTCAGTGCTGCTTTGCATAAGGACAATTTTTATGCCACCCAGTTTCACCCGGAGAAAAGCGGTAGTGTCGGCGAACGTATTCTGAGTAATTTTTTGGCATTGTAACAGTATATATAATAATAGTATATTCCTTAATATGATAGAACTTATTCCGGCCATTGATATAATTGATGGAAAGTGTGTGCGGCTTTCGCAAGGCGATTACAATAGCAAGAAGGTGTATAATGACGATCCGTTGGAGGTGGCGAAAGAGTTGGAGGCTCATGGCATCAGACGTCTGCATGTCGTCGATTTGGATGGAGCAGCTTCTCATCATGTAGTCAACTATCGTACGTTGCAGCGGATTGCTTCAGGCACTGCATTGGTGATTGATTTTGGAGGTGGAGTGAAGAGCGATGAAGACTTGAGAATTGCTTTCGAAAGTGGTGCGCGGATGGTTACGGGTGGAAGTATTGCGGTGACCAATCCGGATATGTTTTGCCATTGGCTGGACTTGTATGGACAGGAGAAAATAATATTGGGAGCTGATGTGAAGGATGAGAAGGTGGCTGTCGGTGGATGGAAGGAAGAGAGTGTCTGGAAGCTGTTTCCTTTTCTGAAGGACTATCATGCTCGGGGAGTTACGAAGGTGATCTGTACGGATATTGGTTGTGACGGTATGTTGCAAGGACCTGCCGTTGCGCTCTATAAAAAGATACTGGCGGAATTTCCGGAACTTTATCTGATAGCCAGTGGAGGCGTGGGAAGTATGGGCGATATTGAAATGCTGGAGTTGGCGGGAGTCCCGGCGGTTATTTTTGGAAAAGCATTGTACGAGGGACGTATTACGTTGAAAGAGTTGGAGAAGAAACTTGCCTGAATGATGCCCGACAGCAACTGACAGGTGCATGAGAAGATAAAGAATGATGAAATAATAAATAATAGAATTGTGTTAGCGAAAAGAATAATACCTTGTCTTGACATCAAGAATGGACAAACCGTAAAAGGCACGAATTTTGTGAATCTGCGTCAGGCGGGCGATCCTGTTGAACTGGCTCGTGCCTACAGTGAACAGGGAGCGGACGAATTAGTCTTTTTGGATATTACAGCCAGTTTTGAAGGTCGTAAGACTTTTGTTGAATTGGTGAAACGTATCGCTGCCAATATCAGCATACCTTTTACGGTTGGTGGGGGAATTCACGAATTGAGTGACGTAGACCGGTTGTTGAGTGCAGGTGCTGATAAGATATCTGTTAATTCGGCAGCTATCCGTCGGCCTGAACTGATAGACGAGATAGCCAAGCATTTCGGTTCGCAGGTGTGTGTGCTGGCTGTTGACGCCAAACTGTCGGATAAAGGATGGTGGTGTTATCTTAATGGTGGACGGGTGGAAACTGACAAAGAACTGTTTGCTTGGGTGAAAGAAGCTCAGGAACGGGGAGCAGGAGAAGTCTTGTTTACCAGTATGGATCACGATGGTGTGAAAAACGGGTATGCCAATGAGGCACTTTCGGCGATGTCGGAAACCTTGTCCATACCGGTTATCGCATCTGGTGGAGCAGGAAAAAAAGAGCATTTCAGAGACGTTTTTATGCAGGGAAAAGCCGACGCTGCGTTGGCTGCCAGTGTTTTTCATTTCGGAGAAATAAAAATTCCCGAATTAAAATCGTATCTTTGTGCCCAAGGTATTGCAATGAGACGTTAAGTTGATCTGTAAAATAACTAATTTTTGAATGGAAATGGATTTTGATAAGATGAATGGACTTGTTCCAGCTATTATACAGGATGCAGATACTGCTAAAGTCCTGATGTTGGGCTTTATGAACAAAGAAGCTTATGATAAAACGGTGGAGACCGGAAAAGTGACCTTTTTCAGCCGGACAAAGAACCGTTTGTGGACAAAAGGTGAAGAAAGTGGCAATTTCCTGAATGTAGTTTCTATGAAGGAAGATTGCGATAAAGATACATTGTTGATTCAGGTTCATCCGGTGGGACCGGTGTGTCATCTTGGAACAGATACTTGCTGGGGTGAGAAAAATGAAGAGCCTGTTATGTTTCTGAAGTCATTGCAGGATTTTATAGACAAACGTCACGAAGAAATGCCTGAGGGTTCGTATACGACCAGCCTGTTTCGTTCTGGAGTGAATAAAATGGCACAAAAGGTAGGCGAGGAAGCTGTTGAAACGGTGATTGAAGCCTGTAACGGAACAGACGAGAGACTGATTTACGAAGGAGCTGATTTGTTGTATCACCTGATTGTACTGTTGACGTCGAAGGGATACCGCATTGAAGACCTGGCACGCGAATTGCAGGAACGTCACAGTTCGACGTGGAAAAAACATTGATAGGAGAAACCGGCATAGGTTGATGACTTGCAGTACATATGGAGGATGTCTTGATAAAATATGAAAATGTAGAAATACGTCAGCAAGAACTGAGCATACTGAATGATGTAAATTTGCAGTTCCGAAGGGGAGAATTTATTTTCCTGATAGGAAAGGTAGGCTCGGGAAAGACCAGTTTGCTGAAGACATTTTATGGTGAGCTGGATATTGCTGCCGGTGAAGCGGAAGTGTTGGGGTATGATATGAGGCACATAAAGCGGAAACATATCCCGCAGTTACGTCGGAAACTGGGCATTGTGTTTCAGGACTTCCAGCTGCTCATTGACCGTACCGTAAATGATAATCTGGAGTTTGTGCTTCGTGCCACCGGTTGGAAGAACAAGGCTGAGATTAAGGAACGTATAGCTGAGGTTCTGGAACTGGTAGGAATGGGAAACAAAGGATATAAATTCCCGAATGAATTATCTGGCGGTGAACAGCAGCGCATTGTGATAGCGCGCGCGGTTCTGAATTCTCCGGAAATTATCTTGGCCGATGAACCAACCGGAAATCTGGATGTGGAGACCGGACATGCTATTGTGAATCTGTTGCATGGTTTGAGTGAACAGGGAGCATTGGTTGTTATGACGACGCACAACTTGCAGCTGTTGCGTGAATTTGCAGGAAGAATATACCGCTGTTCCGATCATCGTATTCAGGAAGTGACAGAAAAAGAATAAATATGTAAAATAAGAAGTTGTAGGTGTTTGCCTTGCGACTTGTAACAATAAACTAATAAATATAAGAACGAAAATGAAAGTATTAAAGTTTGGAGGTACTTCAGTAGGCTCGGCTCAACGGATGAAAGAAGTGGCCAAATTGATTACCGATGGTGAACGTAAGATTGTGGTCCTTTCAGCCATGTCGGGTACCACAAACACATTAGTGGAAATTTCGGATTATCTGTATAAAAAGAATCCGGAGGGTGCTAATGAGATTATCAATAGACTGGAGTCGAAATATCGCCAGCACATTGATGAACTTTATGCTACTTCTGAGTATAAGCAAAAAGGCTTGGAACTAATCAAATCTCATTTTGATTATATCCGTTCTTATACAAAGGATCTTTTTACTTTATTCGAGGAAAAAGTAGTTTTGGCACAGGGGGAACTGATTTCTACATCCATGATGAATTATTACCTTCAGGAATGCGGAGTGAAGTCTGTTTTGCTTCCGGCTTTGGAGTTTATGCGTACGGACAAAAATGCGGAACCCGATCCTGTTTATATAAAGGAGAAATTGCAGATGCAGTTGGAGTTGTATCCTGATGCAGAGATTTATATTACGCAAGGCTTCATCTGCCGCAATGCATATGGCGAGATTGATAATTTGCAGCGAGGAGGAAGTGACTATACAGCTTCGTTGATCGGTGCAGCTGTCAATGCAGATGAAATACAGATCTGGACAGATATTGACGGAATGCACAACAATGATCCGCGTATTGTAGACAAGACTTCACCGGTGCGTCATTTGCATTTTGAAGAAGCAGCAGAGTTGGCTTACTTCGGTGCTAAGATATTGCATCCTACTTGTATTCAGCCTGCCAAGTATGCCAATATTCCGGTGCGTTTGCTGAACACTATGGATCCTACAGCTCCTGGTACTTTGATTTCCAATGATACTGAGAAAGGTAAGATTAAGGCTGTTGCAGCCAAGGATAATATCACGGCAATCAAAATTAAGTCAAGCCGTATGTTGCTGGCTTACGGTTTCTTGCGTAAGGTATTTGAGATTTTTGAAAGCTATCAGACTTCTATCGATATGATCTGTACTTCTGAAGTCGGAGTTTCTGTATCTATTGACAATACGAAACATCTGAATGAGATTTTGGATGATCTGAAGAAATATGGTACGGTCACTGTAGACAAGGATATGTGTATTATCTGCGTTGTAGGCGATTTGGAATGGGAGAATGTGGGCTTTGAAGCAAAGGCTCTTGACGCTATGCGTGATATTCCTGTTCGTATGATTTCTTTTGGAGGAAGTAATTATAATATTTCTTTCCTTATTCGTGAGTGTGATAAGAAGCAGGCGTTGCAATCGCTCAGCGATATGTTGTTCAACGAATAAAAATCTGGTATAACCATTTGATATGAAACGCGCATTATATGAACTGCACGGGGAATGTTTTTGTTTAGAACATACTGTGCGGTTTATATGATTCGCGTTTTTTATATTTAACTGAACAAAGTTTTGATTTATGAAAGGTGTATTTCCTGTTGACAAGTTTCGCGAATTGCGGACTCCATTTTATTATTATGATACGAAGATCCTGCGTGATACGTTGGACTGTATTCGCCGAGAATTAGCAAAGTATGATAATTATTTTGTTCATTATGCTGTAAAAGCCAATGCAAATCCTAAGTTGCTGACTATCATTCGTGAGAGTGGATTGGGAGCTGATTGTGTGAGTGGGGGTGAAATACGTGCAGCTATTAAGGCTGGTTTCCCTGCTGATAAGATTGTTTATGCTGGTGTAGGTAAGGCAGATTGGGAAATCAATCTGGGATTGGATTATAACATATTTTGTTTTAATGTGGAATCTATTCCCGAATTGGAGATCATTAATGAACTGGCTGCAGCAAAAGGGAAGGTGGCTAATGTTGCTTTCCGGATTAATCCTGATGTGGGTGCTCATACACATGCCAATATCACGACTGGGCTGGCAGAGAACAAGTTTGGTATTAATATGGCTGATATGGACCGTGTAATAGACTTGGCGCAAGATTTGAAAAACGTGAAGTTTATTGGTTTGCATTTTCATATTGGTTCACAAATTTTGGATATGGGTGACTTTGCTGCACTTTGTAATCGTGTAAATGAGTTGCAGGATAAGCTGGAGGCGCGGCACATTCGTATTGAATATGTAAATGTTGGGGGAGGACTGGGCATTGATTATGCACATCCGAACCGTCAGGCTGTTCCCGATTTCAAAAGTTATTTTGAAACTTATGATAATTGCCTGAAGTTGCGTTCTTATCAGACTTTGCATTTCGAATTAGGCCGCTCAGTCGTTGCGCAGTGTGGTTCGCTGATATCAAAAGTATTATATGTAAAACAGGGTACTAATAAACAGTTTGCCATTCTGGATGCCGGTATGACCGATCTTATTCGTCCTGCTCTTTATCAGGCATATCATAAGATTGAAAATATAACTTCTGATGAGGCTCCTGAAACTTATGACGTAGTTGGACCTATTTGTGAATCTTCGGATGTGTTTGGTAAGGCCATTGATTTAAATAAGGTAAGGCGCGGCGATCTGATTGCTCTACGTTCGGCTGGTGCTTACGGGGAAATTATGGCTTCCAGTTACAATTGCCGTGAATTGCCGCAAAGCTATACTTCTGATGAATATAGTTTTTTTGTATAAAAAATGTTATTGGAAGAACAATTTGACTGTGTTGTTGTTATATTTGTAATCATTACAAATATAAACTATTAAATAACTCATAATTATGATAACAGAAAAATTACAAAACGCAATCAATGAGCAGATTACTGCTGAAATGTGGTCTTCTAACCTGTATTTAGCAATGTCTTTCTATATGGAAAAGGAAGGCTATTGTGGAATGGCTTCTTGGCTGAAAAAACAATCATTTGAAGAGCACTCACATGCATGTGAACTGGCTTCTTATATTATTAAGCGTGGTGGAAAGGCTGCGTTGGACAAGATTGATGTTGTTCCGAATGATTTTGGTACTCCATTGGAAGTCTTCGAGCAGGTTTATGAACACGAATGCCGTGTATCAAAGATGATTGATGCACTTGTTGATGTTGCTGCGGCCGAAAAAGACAAGGCTTCTCAGGACTTCTTGTGGGGATTTGTACGCGAGCAAGTTGAGGAAGAGGCTACAGCTGCTGGTGTGGTGGATATGATAAAGAAGGCTGGTGCTGCTGGTATTTTCTTCATCGACTCTAAGCTGGGAGAACGCAAGTAAGCGATTGTATACACAAATATAATAGAAGCGGTAAAGTTGCTGATTTATTGAGCAATCTTTACCGCTTCTTTGTTTTACTTATGGACGCTGAATATTATTTCAGTACATTAAGTTCTTTTCCTACTTTTATGAATGCCTCGATGCATTTGTCCAAATGTTCTTTTTCGTGACCTGCAGAAATCTGTACACGAATACGAGCCTGGCCTTTAGGCACTACGGGATAATAGAAACCTGTTACATAGATACCTTCTTCTTGCATGCGTGCTGCATAGATTTGCGATAACTTGGCATCATAGAGCATTACGGCACAGATTGCACTTTGAGTCGGCTTGATGTCGAATCCGGCAGCGGTCATTTTGTCTCTGAAGTAATTGACATTTTCTACCAGTTTATCATGCAATGCGTTGCTCTCTTTCAGCATTTTGAAAACTTCCAGACTGGCGCCGATTACGGCAGGAGCTACAGAATTAGAGAACAGGTAAGGACGACTACGCTGACGAAGCAGGTCGATGATTTCTTTGCGTCCGGTAGTAAAGCCACCCATAGCACCGCCAAACGCTTTTCCTAATGTTCCGGTATAAATATCTACCCGGCCATAAGTGTTGTACAATTCGCTGACACCGTGTCCGGTTGCTCCTACTACTCCGGCTGAGTGAGATTCGTCGACCATAACAAGAGCATCGTATTTCTCGGCAAGATCACAGATCTTATCCATTGGGGCAACGTTGCCATCCATCGAGAATACTCCGTCGGTAACTACGATGCGGAAACGTTGAGCTTGAGCTTCTTGCAGGCACTTCTCCAGTTCTTCCATGTTGGCGTTAGCATAACGGTAGCGTTTAGCTTTGCACAAGCGCACACCGTCGATGATGGAAGCGTGGTTTAATGAATCGGAGATGATGGCATCTTCTTCGGTAAAGAGTGGTTCGAAGACACCGCCGTTGGCATCGAAGCAGGCGGCATACAGGATTGTGTCTTCGGTGTGGAAGTAATCGGAAATGGCGGCTTCTAGTTCTTTATGAATATCTTGTGTTCCACAGATGAAGCGTACAGACGACATACCGTATCCGCGGCGATCCATCATCTGCTGAGCTGCGGCAATCAGGCGAGGATTGTTGGACAATCCGAGGTAATTGTTGGCGCAGAAGTTCAGAACTTCTTTTCCTTTTACTGTGATGGCAGCCTGTTGGGGGCTTTCGATGAGCCGTTCTTCTTTGTAGAGTCCGGCTTCTTTAATCTCGGCAAGTGTCTTGCTGAGATAATCTTGCATTGTACCGTACATAATTTTATTTTTTAAGGTGATATGTTCTTTTGTTACATTCTCTACAAAGAACATCATTTTTCTCTAAATAAACAATAGCAAGTTGATAGAAAAATGAAAAAAAAGTGCGTATATTTGCCTCCCGATACTAACAACACCTTAATAAATAAGTCGTATGAAGAATATTTTGGTAATTGGAGCTACCGGGCAGATCGGTTCTGAGCTCACATTAGAGTTGCGTAAACGTTATGGTGATGACCATGTTGTGGCCGGATATATCCCAAGTGCTATGCCACAAGGAGAATTAAAGGCGTCAGGTCCTTCGGCTATAGCTGACGTAACCGATCGTCAATCCATTGAGGTGGTAGCACGTCAATTTAAGATTGATACGATTTACAACTTGGCTGCATTGTTGTCTGTTGTTGCAGAAAGTCGTCCGGCTATGGCTTGGAAGGTCGGCATTGACGGGTTATGGAATGTCTTGGAAGTTGCACGCGAGTATGGATGTGCTGTGTTTACTCCAAGTTCTATTGGTTCGTTTGGAGAATCTACTCCTCATGTTAAAACTCCTCAGGATACCATTCAGCGTCCTCGTACGATGTATGGCGTTACGAAAGTAACTACAGAGTTGCTGAGTGATTATTATTACACGAAATATGGCGTAGATACCCGTGCTGTTCGTTTCCCAGGTATCATTTCCAATGTGACTCCTCCGGGTGGTGGAACAACCGATTATGCAGTTGATATCTACTATTCTGCAGTGAAGGGTGAAAAATTTATTTGTCCGATTAAGGAGGGTACATATATGGATATGATGTACATGCCCGATGCATTGAATGCTGCTATTTCGTTGATGGAAGCTGACCCTGCCCGATTGAAACATCGCAATGCGTTTAATGTTGCTTCCATGAGTTTTTCTCCCGAAATTATTTATGCGGCAATCAAAAAGCATGTTCCCGATTTTGAAATGGAATATAAGGTTGATCCGCTGAAACAAGCTATTGCAGACAGCTGGCCCGATTCGTTGGATGATTCTTGTGCCCGTGAAGAATGGGACTGGAAGCCTCAATATGATCTTGAGTCAATGACTGTTGATATGCTTGAAAAACTGAGAGCTAAATTTAAAAAGTGACCTTGAGGTCCGTAAAAGATGAAAAAAATATTTTTAGGGTTCTTCATCTTGGCTGTTTGCTGTTCTTGTGGGAATAAGAAAGTTAAGATAGACCCTTTTACCTCTATAACAGATTTAGTGGATTCAGCTTCGCATCAGGGTAGCGAAGCTGATTCCTTGAATCAAATAGCAGAAGCAGAGACTCCTAAACCGATGGAGGCAGATGAGCTATTTGATGATTTTATTTTTAATTATGCTTCCGATGAGGCTTTGCAACGGCAAAGAACAGTTTTCCCCCTGCCTTATTATAACGTTGATACCCCTTTGCGTATCCAAAAGGAAGAGTGGAAGCATGATTATTTGTTCACTCGTCAAAGTTATTACACCATGCTTTTCGATAACGAAGAAGATATGGACTTGATTGGGGATACGACTTTGACCTCTGTGCAAGTTGAGTGGATTTTCTTGCAGACACATATGGTGAAGAAATACTATTTTGAGCGTAAAAAAGGTATGTGGATGCTCGAAGCCATTAATTTGCGGCATATGGAGAAAGATGCAAATCAGAACTTTGTAGATTTTTATGCGCATTTTGCTTCCGATAGTTTGTATCAGAGGACGCATATTTGTAATCCGTTGAGATTTGTAACAATCGATCCGGACGACGAATTCTCAATATTGGAAACAACATTATCTGTAGACCAGTGGTTTGCTTTTCGGCCTACCTTGCCGACGGATCAGTTGTCTAACATCAATTACGGACAGAAGAATGAGGATTTGTCCGATTCGAAAATTCTCAAGGTGAACGGAATTGGAAATGGTTACTCCAATGTGTTTTATTTTCGGAAGAAGAAGGGCGAATGGGAATTGTATAAGTACGAAGATACAAGTATTTAAGCTTTTGGAATATGATTTTCGAAAAAGGGAGAAACATACCTAATACATTTGGTCTTGATGTCAAAGCTGGAAGGTGGCTTGAATATGCCTCGGTGGAAGAATTGAAGGCCTTGATTGCAGAGGGACAGATTTCCTCTCCTTATTTGCATGTCGGGAGCGGCAGTAATTTGTTGTTTTTAGGCGATTTTGAAGGAACTGTATTACATTCGGCTATCAGATCGATTGAACTGGTGAATCAGGATGCCGAAAAAGTATGGCTGCGTGTAGGTGCAGGTGTCATTTGGGATGATTTTGTTGCTTATTGCGTAGAGCGCGGATATTATGGTGCCGAGAATCTTTCCCTGATACCCGGTGAGGTAGGAGCCAGCGCCGTACAGAATATTGGTGCCTATGGCGTCGAAGTGAAAGATCTGATAAGCTGTGTGGAAACGGTGGATGTGCACGGAGACAAGCGAGTTTTCGGCGTTGAAGAGTGTGGTTATGCCTATCGGAACAGTGTGTTTAAGAGACCTGACATGAAATCTTTCTTTGTGACTCATGTAACTTTTGCTTTGAATAAGGCTGAACAATACACGTTGAACTATGGCACGATTCGTCAGGAGCTGGAGAAATATCCCCAAATTGATCTGGCAACGGTCAGACAGGTGATTGTGAGCATTCGCGAAAGTAAACTGCCCGATCCGAAAGTGCTTGGAAACGCAGGAAGCTTTTTCATGAATCCGATTGTTACGCGTACAAAATATGAAACGTTGTTGCAGGAATATCCTTCCATGCCATCCTATCAGGTGGATGCTACGCATGTGAAGATTCCGGCTGGCTGGATGATTGAACAGTGCGATTGGAAAGGTAAAAGCTTGGGGAATGCGGCTGTGCACGATAAGCAGGCGCTGGTACTGGTCAACTGTGGCGGAGCTACCGGTGCGGACATTGTAGCTTTGTCGGATGCAGTACGAGCTGCAGTACGCGAGAAGTTTGGCGTGGAAATACATCCGGAGGTGAATATGATTTGAACTGTTTCGGATAGGCTCGGATAGGTTAAAGTGATTAACTGATTAAAAGGTATTAAAGTGAAATTAAGGATATTAGGCAGTGGAACTTCGACGGGAGTTCCTGAAGTAGGGTGTACATGCCCGGTTTGTACTTCGACGGATCCCAGAGACAACCGTTTGCGTGCGTCGTCTCTGATACATACCGATGATGCGGTGATTCTGATTGATTGTGGGCCTGATTTCAGGGAACAGATGCTTCGGGTATCTCCTTTTGAAAGGATAGATGCGGTGCTGATAACACACGAGCATTACGACCATGTAGGAGGGCTTGATGACTTGCGTCCGTTCTGCCGCTTCGGTGAAATTCCTGTTTATACGGACGGCTATATCGTCGATCATCTTTGCGCACGTATGCCATATTGCTTTGTCGATAAAAAATATCCTGGAATTCCGCGTATTTATCTGAAGCAGGTGGAAGCCGGAAAACCGTTTTATGTTCATACGACAGAAGTTGTGCCGGTGCGGGTTATGCATGGAAAATTGCCCATCCTGGGTTATCGCATTGGAGGACGTTTAGGGTACATCACCGATATGTCTGCCATACCGGACGAATCGTACGAGCAACTGAAAGGCGTAGAAGTATTGGTTATCAATGCGCTGCGTCCGCAACCGCACCCTACGCACCAGACAATTTCGGAAGCGCTGGCTGCTGCCGAACGTATCGGGGCGCGCGAAACCTATTTTATTCATATGAGCCACCATGTCGGCTTGCATCGTGTGATAAGCGAACAGCTGCCCCCACACATACATTTTGCCTATGACGGATTGGAAGTAGACTTATAAACTTTTGCAACATTTATTTTGTTTTGTTAGTTGTTTTTTTTATTTTTGCCAAAACAAGATGAATGTGTGCCATGAAGTTCCGCCTGCTCATACGAATAATTGTGATAGTGTCCGTAGTGCTGGTATGCACAGGTTTTGGTGTGTATTCCTTTTTGTGGCTGGATACTGTCGAACGGCAGAAAGACTTCGATCTTCACACATTGGTTCCGCAGGATGCGATAGCTGTGCTTCAGACGGACAGAATGGCAGAACTTGTGCAGGATGTCAACGGATTGCAGTGTAGCGAAGAGGGACATTTCTTATACGTTTCCGACCTTTTTACTTATCTGAAAAAATACCTCCAGACGTTTGTCGATGATACGCCTCATGGGCTGAGTGCCCAGATGAACCGGATGCTGATAAGCTTTCACGAGCCCGACAATAAATTGAATCAGGTGCTGTATTGCAGCCTGGGTGCTGGTGACTCGAAGCTGGTGGAGGCATTCATTCAGAAATATACTTCCAGTCATTTTCCGGCAAAGCAGACTGATTATCGGGGCAGAAGCATTTCCATCTATCCGATGTCGGGCGGGCGTTTTCTGGCGGCTTATTTTACTTCCGATTATCTGGTGGTCAGTTTTCAGAAACGGCTGATAGAGCAGGTTATCGATGCTGTTGCAGACAAGAGTTCGCTGATGGAGCTTCCGTCTTTCCGGTCGATGCATTTGGGTAAACGGGCCAATGTTTCCGCCACACTTTACGTACGCATGAAATCCATTGATATGGGTGGAGATGCCGATACTGTCCGTACTGCTGCCCAGCTGGGCGGATGGGGAGAATTTGACCTGAAATTGAAAGACGATGCTGTTTATTGTTCGGGACTGAGTCATGGGGCTGACTCGACACTGACCTTTGTCAACGCGTTGCGCAAGCAGAGGCCTATTGAACTGTTCCCCGGGCAGCTGCTTCCCGGAACTACTTTCTTTTATGATTTCTGGTCCGTTTCGGACGGGCAAGAGGTGTGGAATTTTGTTCAGTCGCAGCAATACGCCGGAAGCGGATATTCGGATTACATCAAGGCGCGTGATGAAGAATGGATCGGTTTCCTGAACGAATACGGCGGTGGCCGCATACTTTCCTGTCTGTTCCATCCGAAAGATACTGTCGATACGCGTCCTTGCGCCGTAATGAGGGTGCCGATTGTAGATGTGCTTCATGCCGAGCGGAAACTGCAATCGTTGTTGTATGCCACTCCGCGCGAGAAAGACGCTCCTCCTTTCCAATGGAGTTCGCCTCAGTACAAGCTTTATCCTCAGGCGCGTCCGTATCGGCAATATGTATTGCCTCGTAACACCTTGCTTGCCCGCTTGGCCGGCATTGCCGGGTCGGCTTTGCATACATATGCCTGTTTCTATAAAGGCTCGCTGCTTCTGGCTCCGGATGCCCGCAGCCTTTCCGCTTATATCTGTGCGATGGAGGAGAACGACTTGCTGGAGGGAATACCCCTGTACGAGGCAAGTGTGGAAGGACTTGCTCCGGTTTACAACTTTCTTATGATGGCCGATATGGAGGAGATTATGTCGCAGGAAGAAACATCTGTCCGCCTGGTGCCCAATTTCTTTTTCCGGCATTCCGATTTCTTCCGTCACTTCATTCTGTCCATACAGTTTACGTGTACGGATGGCGTGGTCTATCCCAATGTGGTCTTGTTGTATAAGGGCGGATGAGTCGTGCCCGGCTTGTTCTGCTTCTGTAGAAATAGTAAAAGGGGATGCGCGGTGTTTGCACATCCCCTTTTATATTTGATTACGGTTGTTTTTCAGCTGTCGACGTATTTTACTGTCGTTGCCTGCATTTGTCAGAACGGCAGGTCGTCGTTGGCGTCGCCTACGGTAAATTCGGGTGTAGCAGTAGGAGCGGGCGGCGGAACGGGAGCTCCGGCAGCGGCAGGGGCTGCAGCGGCAGCTGCGCTTACGCGTTCTACTTTCCAGGCGCGGATACTGTTGAACCAGCGGTCTTGCCATTGGCGTGCGTCGATGTCGAACGATACGGTCAGCTCTTCACCCATCTGGATGTTGAACTGTTCTATTTTGTCGGCTCCAAAAATGTCGAAACACATTTTACGGGGATATTGACCGTGGTCTTCAATCACGTATTCCTGTACTTTCCATTCATTGCCGGTCTTTGAAACTCCGCTTCTTGCAGGGAGTATAGCGATGATTTTTCCTGTAAATTCCATTGTTCTCTTTGTTTTAATGATGCGGCGAAGTTACAATTTTTTAGGAATATCCGACGAATAAATTCTGTTTTTTTGATTTTACTTTTCGAAGTGTGCCGGTGGCAATGCCGGAGGTGGTTGCTGTACGGCTGCTGTTCGATGGCTTTTGCCATGCCACAAGTATGTGTGTCCGTTCCCTTACTAGGGAACGCCGATTCCCTTTTGAGGGAACGGCAGTTTCCTAACTGGGGAACTCCAGTTTCCACAAGTGGGAACGGTTGGAAACGGCAAATGCTTGTTTTTTCTTTCCGTATTTTTTTGTCATAGGGAATTCTTTTTTTAACTTTGTCCGTCAGTTAAATAGGGTGGAGTGTGCTCCTCCCTGTGGTTGTACAATACAGGATTATAAAAACTTAAATATACGAAACATATGAAATTTATCGTCTCAAGTACTGCACTCTCCAGTCATTTGCAGGCTGTCAGTCGCGTGATTAATTCGAAAAATGCATTGCCCATTCTGGATTGCTTCCTTTTTGAACTGCAAGATGGGACTTTGTCGGTAACAGCATCCGATAGTGAAACCACGATGGTCACAACGGTTGAGGTGAACGAAAGCGATGCGGACGGACGTTTTGCCGTCACAGCCAAGACTTTGCTGGATGCCTTGAAGGAGATCCCCGAACAGCCTTTGACATTTGATGTGGACATGAACACGTTGGAAATCACCGTGCAGTATCAGAATGGTAAATACAGCCTCATGGGACAGAATGCAGACGAGTTTCCGCAGTCGGCCATGTTGGGCGAAAACGCAGTCCGTGTAGAAATGGAGGCTTCCATTCTGCTGGGAGGCATCAACCGTGCAGTGTTTGCTACTGCCGACGACGAACTTCGCCCTGTGATGAACGGTATCTATTTCGATATTACGACCGAAGATATTACGATGGTGGCTTCCGACGGCCATAAGCTGGTACGCTGCAAGACACTGGCTGCCAAGGGCAACGAACGCGCTGCTTTCATCCTGCCCAAGAAACCGGCTTCGCTGCTGAAGAACCTGCTGCCGAAGGAGCAGGGTACGGTGGTAGTCGAGTTTGACGAACGCAATGCAGTGTTCACGCTCGAAAACTATCGCATGGTGTGCCGTCTGATCGAAGGCCGTTATCCGAACTACAACTCCGTTATTCCGCAGAACAACCCGTATAAAGTGACGGTCGACCGCATGCAGCTGCTCGGAGCCTTGCGCCGTGTATCCATCTTCTCTTCTCAGGCAAGCAGCCTTATCAAGCTGCGCATGCAGGAGAATCTGATTGTGATTTCCGCTCAGGACATCGACTTCTCCACTTCGGCCGAAGAAAGCCTGACGTGCCAGTATGTGGGCAATCCGATGAGCATCGGCTTCAAGTCGACTTTCCTTATCGACATTCTGAACAACATCTCTGCCGAAGAGGTAGTCATCGAACTGGCCGATCCTTCGCGTGCAGGAGTCATTATCCCTGCCGAGCAGGAAGAGAATGAAGACCTGCTGATGCTGCTGATGCCGATGATGCTGAACGACTGATATATAAATGAATACTTGACTTAGCGGACGAGTTGGCAGCTTGGCAAGCGGTGTGGAGCGGTAGCTTTCTTCTGCTTGGCAATCTGCCGACTCGTTTCCTTGTCGGGCACTAAACAAATCATAGAATGAAACTGAATTTAAAGAACCCGATTGTCTTCTTCGATCTGGAGACGACCGGAACCAATATCAATACAGACCGGATTGTAGAAATCTGTTATCTGAAAGTATATCCCAATGGCAACGAAGAAGCCAAAACCATGCGTATCAATCCCGAAATGCACATCCCGGCCGAAGCCTCGGCTGTGCATGGCATATACGATGCTGACGTGGCCGATTGTCCCACTTTCAAGGAAGTGGCACGCAGCATAGCCAACGACATCGAAGGATGCGACCTGGCCGGCTTCAATTCCAATCGTTTCGACATCCCCGTGCTGGCCGAAGAATTCCTCCGTGCCAATGTGGATATCGACATGAGCCGCCGGAAGTTTGTCGACGTGCAGGTTATCTTCCATAAGATGGAGCAACGCACCTTGTCGGCTGCTTACAAATTCTATTGTGGCAAGAATCTGGAAGATGCCCATACAGCCGAAGCCGATACACGTGCCACTTACGAAGTGCTGATGTCGCAACTCGACCGTTATCCGGAGTTGCAGAACGATATCGCTTTTCTGGCCGACTTCTCCAGTTTCAACCGCAATGTCGACTTTGCCGGCCGTATGGTGTACGACGACAACGGAGTGGAAGTCTTCAACTTCGGCAAGTACAAAGGCATGTCCGTATCCGAAGTGTTGAAGCGCGATCCGGGATATTACGGCTGGATGCTGAACAGTGACTTTACGTTGAATACAAAAGCCATGCTGACAAAGATTCGTCTGCGTGAAATGACTCAGAAGTAATTATGGCAAATATACTGAAAGGGAAGAAAATCGTATTGGGCATTACGGGCAGCATTGCCGCCTATAAGGCTTGTCTCATCATTCGCGGACTGATAAAGAAAGGAGCCGAGGTGCAGGTGGTCATCACCCCAGCGGGCAAGGAATTTATTACTCCCATCACCTTGTCGGCCCTGACCAGCAAACCCGTTATCAGCGAGTTTTTTGCCCAGCGTGACGGCACGTGGAACAGCCACGTCGACCTGGGCTTGTGGGCCGACGCCATGCTGATAGCTCCCGCTACAGCCTCGACCATTGGCAAGATGGCTAACGGAGTGGCCGACAACATGTTGGTTACCACTTACCTCTCGGCCAAGGCGCCGGTGTTTGTGGCTCCGGCAATGGACTTGGACATGTATGCCCATCCTTCTACCCAGAAGAATCTGGAAATACTCCGTTCGTACGGAAATCACATCATAGAGCCGGGAACCGGCGAGCTGGCCAGCCACTTGGTAGGCAAAGGCCGGATGGAAGAACCGGAAAACATTATCCGCCATCTGGAAGAATACTTCGCAGCCAAGGAAGGCGACCTGACGGGCAAAACCATTCTGATAACAGCCGGACCAACGTACGAAAAGATAGATCCGGTGCGCTTCATCGGGAATTATTCGTCGGGCAAGATGGGCTTTGCGCTGGCCGACGAATGTGCAGCGCGCGGTGCGAAGGTGATACTTGTGGCAGGCCCTGTGCAGCGGAACACCTATTTCCCCGTGCAGCGTTGCAATGTGGAGAGTGCCGGACAGATGTACGAAGAGACTTGCAAACATTTTCCGCAGGCCGATGCGGTTATCCTGTCGGCTGCTGTGGCCGACTATACGCCCGAGCAAGTGGCCGATCACAAGATCAAGCGCGAAAAGACGGGAGACATGACGCTGTCGCTGAAGCCTACTCAGGACATTGCCGCAGCCTTGGGGCTGATGAAGAAAGAGCAATTTCCCGACAAGGTATTGGTGGGCTTTGCGCTTGAGACCAACGACGAACAGCACAATGCCGAAGATAAGTTGCAGCGGAAGAATCTGGACTTCATCGTGCTTAATTCCCTGAACGACAAGGGAGCCGGATTCCGTTACGATACCAACAAAGTCAGCATTATCGACCGCAACGGAAAGACCGATTATCCGCTGAAGTCGAAAGCGGAGGTCGCAGCCGACATCGTCGATCATCTGGCGGCAGTGTTGAAACGGGATGTACAATCGTAATCAGTCAGAATTATGTTGCGCTCACTTTACATACAGAATTATGCGCTGATCGAGCAGCTCGATATCCGGCTAGAGAACGGCTTTTCGGTGATTACGGGCGAAACGGGTGCCGGAAAATCTATTATTCTGGGAGCCATCGGCCTGTTGCTGGGGCAGCGTGCCGACGTAAAGGCTATACGCCGGGGAGCTTCGAAGTGTATCATCGAAGCCCGTTTCGAAATAGCTGCTTATGGCATGCAACCATTTTTCGAGGCCAACGACTTGGAATATGAGGACGAGTGCATCCTGCGGCGCGAGGTATATGCTTCGGGCAAGAGCCGTGCTTTTATCAACGATACTCCGGCTTCGCTGGCACAGATGAAAGAACTGGGCGAGATGCTGATTGATGTGCACTCGCAACACCAGAACCTGTTACTCAACAAAGAGGGCTTCCAGTTGAATGTACTCGACATTCTGGCTCACAACGACGGAGCTTTGTCCGTGTATGCCGATTGCTACGGTAGTTGGAAGAAGGCGCAACAGCAGTTGGAAGAGTTGATAGCCCGTACCGAACGTGATAAGGCTGACGAAGACTATGTACGCTTCCAGCTGGAACAGTTGGAAGAAGCCAATCTGACAGCTGGCGAGCAGGAAGAACTGGAGCAGGAAGCCGAGTTGCTGAGTCATGCCGAAGACATCAAGGCGGGTTTGTATCGGGTAGGTCAAGGCCTGTCGGCCGATGAAGGCGGATTGCTTCCCTTGCTGAACGATTGCTTGAGCACCATGCAGTCCATGCGTAAAGTCTATCCTGCGGCCGAGGAACTCTCCGAACGTCTGGAAAGCTCTTACATCGAGCTGAAAGACATTGCACAGGAAGTGGCAGGACGGGAAGAAGAAGTCGAGTTCAATCCCGCCCGTCTGGACGAGGTGAATGCGCGGCTGAATCTGATATATACGCTTCAGCAGAAGCACCGTGTCTCTACGGTGGACGAACTGCTGACCTTGCAGGAAGAATACGCTTCGCGTCTGTCGGCCATTACTTCGTCCGATGATCAGATTGAAGATTTGAAGCAGCAGTGTGCCGACCTATATAATAAGGTAAAGCAACAGGCAGCTGTGTTGACAGAGTCGCGTGTGGCGGCAGCCCGCGAGGTCGAAAAGCAAATGGCATCCCGCTTGGTGCCGTTGGGTATGCCCAACGTGCGTTTTCAGGTGGAAGTAGGTACCCGTAAAGAGCCGGGAGTACACGGAGCCGATACAGTGAGCTTTCTGTTCTCGGCCAACAAGAACGGAACTCTGCAGAGTATCTCTTCGGTAGCTTCGGGAGGTGAAATAGCCCGTGTCATGCTGTCGTTGAAGGCCATGATTGCCGGAGCCGTCAAGTTGCCGACCATTGTGTTCGACGAAATAGACACCGGAGTGTCGGGCGAAATTGCCGACCGTATGGCCGACATCATGCAGGAAATGGGTGACAGTAACCGTCAGGTTATCAGCATTACTCACTTGCCGCAGATTGCCGCTCGCGGACGCGTTCATTACAAAGTATACAAAGAAGATAACGAAAACGAAACCAACAGCCACATCCGTCGGTTGACAGACGAGGAAAGGGTAGAAGAACTGGCTCACATGCTGAGCGGTGCTACGCTGACCGAAGCTGCGCTGAACAATGCACGGGCACTGTTGGGCAAAGCATAAAAGTCGATATGATTGATAAGAATGAAATGATTTTTGGCGTACGCGCCGTGATAGAAGCTATTCAGGCAGGTAAGGACATCGACCGGATTCTGGTGAAGAAAGATATCCAGAGTGACTTGTCAAAGGAGTTGTTTGCTGCTTTGAAGGGAACCCTCATACCGGTGCAGCGCGTGCCGGTAGAACGTATTAACCGGATTACCCGCAAGAACCATCAGGGTGTGGTCGCTTTTATGTCGGCAGTAACCTATCAGCGGACAGAAGACCTGGTACCTTTCCTGTTCGAGCAAGGGAAGAATCCGCTTTTCGTCATGCTCGACGGCATTACGGATGTGCGCAACTTCGGAGCCATTGCACGTACTTGCGAGTGTGCAGCCGTTGATGCGGTGATTATTCCTGCCCGGAACAGTGTAACCGTCAATGCCGATGCCATAAAGACCTCGGCCGGAGCACTGCACACTTTGCCTGTCTGCAGGGAACAAAGTCTGAAAGATACGCTTCAATACCTGAAGAACAGTGGCTTCCACATTGTGGCCGCTACGGAGAAAGGCGACTATGACTATACGAAGGCCGATTACACAGGACCGATGTGCATCATTATGGGAGCGGAAGATAAAGGTGTTTCGTACGACAACCTGGCTTTATGCGACGAATGGGTGAAGATTCCGATGCTTGGCAGCATCGAGTCGCTCAATGTTTCGGTTGCTGCGGGAATTTTGATTTATGAAGCTGTGAAACAACGAATAAATTAGTGCGAATGAAAAAGAAATATTTAGTATTGTTTGTTTTGTGCCTGCTGGCCCAGTGGACAATGGCTCAGGCACCCAAATGGGTAGAGAAGGCCAAGAAAGCTGTCTTCTCGGTGATCACTTACGATAAGGATGACAAAATACTGAACACGGGCAATGGCTTTTTTGTCAGTGAAGACGGCGTAGCCCTGTCGGACTACTCTTTATTTAAGGGAGCGGAACGTGCCCTGATACTGAATTCGGAAGGTAAGCAGATGCCCGTCGAGGAAATTATGGGAGCCGATGATATGTACGACGTCATCAAATTCAAGGTAGCTATTACCGAGAAGAAAGTTCCGGCTTTGCAAATGGCTGCAACGGTTCCGGCTGTCGATTCGGATGTTTATCTTTTGCCTTATTCCACGCGGAAAGACCGTTCTTGCACTTCGGGCAAAGTGAAGGGAGTAGACAAGGTTGCCGACAATTACAATTATTATACGCTGAACATGCATCTGAAGGAGAAGATGGTAAGCTGTCCTGTTATGACGCCAGAAGGAGAAGTCTTCGGACTGGCACAGCAGTCGTCTGGCAAGGATACGGCAACGATCTGTTATGCTGTTGACGCTCGCTTTGTGGTGGCTCTGAAAATCAATCCACTTTCTTTTAATGATATGGCTTTACGCAATATTCAGATTAAGAAGGCATTGCCCGATACGGAAGAGGAGGCACTGGTATTTCTCTATATGGCATCTTCGCAGGTTACGCCAGAGAAATATGCTGAATTGCTGGACGATTTTATTGCCCGGTATCCGGCAAATGCAGACGGCTATGTGCGCCGAGCTACCAACCTTTTGTATAAGTCGAAAGATGACGCAACAATGGAGAAGGTGGTTGCCGATTTGGACAAGGCATTGGAGGTTGCTTCCAAGAAGGACGATGTGTATTATAACATAGCCAAGCTGATATACGGTTATATGCTCGAAAACCCTGAGAAGGTGTATAAAGACTGGTCGTACGATAAGGCTTTGGAAGCAATAAGCAAGGCTGTAGAGCTTAATCCGCTTCCTGTATACATCCAGTTGCAGGGCGATATCCAGTTTGCCAAGCAGGACTATGCAGCTTCACTCGCTTCTTACGAGCAGGTCAACCGAAGCAGTATGGCTTCGCCTGCGACATTCTTTACGACAGCTAAAATCAAGGAGGTGATGCAGGCACCGCAGGAAGAAATTCTGGCTTTGATGGACAGTTGTGTGGTTCGCTTTACTCCGCCTTATACGGAAGCGGCTGCTCCTTATCTGCTGGGACGTGCACAGGCACGCATGAATGCAGATCTTCCTCGTCAGGCTTTACTCGATTATGATGAATATTTCAAGGCCATGAATGGTCAGGTCAACGATGTGTTCTATTATTACAGGGAGCAAGCTGCCTTGAAGTCGAAGCAATATCAACGGGCTTTGGACGATATGGCAAAGGCTATCGAATTGAATCCGAAAGATCTGACCTATCGTGCCGAGCTGGCTGTTATCAATATCCGGGTAGGACGCAATGAAGAAGCGTTGAAAGTGCTGGATGAGGCTTTGAAGATCGATTCCAAGTATGCGGAAGCTTATCGCTTGAAAGGCATTGCACAACTGCAGCTGAAGCAGAAAGCTGAGGCATGCGAGAGTTTTGCCAAGGCAAAAGAACTGGGAGATCCGAATGTAGATTCTTTGATTAGTAAGCATTGCAAGTAAGCACTGTTTATAATGCAAAGAAGAGGGGCGCTTCGTCAACGCTCCTCTTCTTTGTCAGGGATTTCTTTCCCTTTGCATAAACATTAAAGTTAGGTCTATATAAAAGTTAAGTTTAGGTATAGGTGTATTTTTATCGTATCTGTTATAATAAATGCACCGTTTTAAAGAATACTGCATGCCGGGTGCATGTTTTTTCTTGTTGAATGGATTATCTTATATATTATACTATCACTAAATTTAGTTGAATATGAAAAAAGTTATTTGCAGTCAGAAGGCACCGGGTGCTATCGGCCCCTATAGCCAGGCTATCGAAGCCAACGGAATGGTTTTTGTTTCAGGTCAGTTGCCTATTGATGCGGCTACCGGCGTGATGCCTGAAGGCGTGGAAGCCCAAGCCCGCCAATCTTTGGAGAATGTGAAGCACATTCTGGAAGAAGCAGGATTGGGCATGGCAAACATTGTAAAGACAACGGTATTTCTGGCCGACATGTCTTTGTTTGCTGATATGAATAAGGTATATGCCACTTATTTCAGCGGCGATTATCCGGCACGTTCGGCTGTAGCTGTCAAAGCATTGCCGAAGGATGCGTTAGTGGAGATTGAGTGCATCGCGGCTCGCTAACAAGTCGGCTACTATAAAGCTACTGCCTCCTACGAAGATGAAGTCTTCTGGGAGGCTTTTTTCTTGCGCGGCACGGACGGCTGTCGGCACGTCGGGGTAGCATTCGCCCTGCAGTCCGGCTGCATTGGCCAGGCGGGCCAGTTCGGCTTCGGGCAGCGCGCGCTTCACACTGGCTTTGGTGAAGTAGTAGTCGGCATCGCGTGGAAGCAGTGCCAGTACACCGCGGATGTCCTTGTCGTTGACCATACCCATTACGATGTGCAGCTTCCGGTAGGTCTGCTGCTTCAGCTGCTCGGCTATGTAGGTGATGCCGCCAACGTTATGTCCAGTGTCGCAAATCAGGGTGGGAGCGTCTTGCAGCTTCTGCCAGCGGCCCATCAGTCCGGTCAGTTCGCATACGTGGGCGAAGCCGTTGCGTATGGCCTGTTCGCTGAGGTGGTAACCGACTTTTTTCAACAGTGGCAGGGCTGTCAGCAACGTCCGCCGGTTCTTTTCCTGATAGAGTCCTTTCAGTTCATAATCCATGTCGGGATATTCTTCCGGCACATGGTCTTCGGCGAAACAGATGGGAGCCTGTACCACTTGTGCTTTCTCTGCGAATACTGGACGGGTTTCGGGAGTGCTTTCACCAATCACGACGGGGATGCCTTGCTTGATGATTCCTGCCTTTTCGCTGGCTATCTGAGCCAGTGTACTGCCAAGGAACTGGGTGTGGTCGAAACTGATGTTGGTAATGATGCACAAGTCGGGACGGATAATGTTGGTACAGTCCAACCGGCCGCCCAGGCCTACTTCGATGATAGCTACGTCGACTTTCTGGTCGGCAAAATAACGGAACGCCATGGCCGTAGTCAGTTCGAAGAACGAGGGAGACAGAGGTTCGAAAAAGCTGCGTTCCTCTTCGACAAAGCGTATGACGTATTCTTCAGGGATGGGTTGTCCGTTGACGCGGATACGTTCGCGGAAGTCGACCAGATGGGGTGAAGTATACAGTCCAGTCCGGTAGCCTGCTTCCTGCAGGATGGCTGCCAGGGTGTGCGAGCAGGAACCTTTTCCGTTGGTACCTGCTACGTGTATGGTGCGGAAGTTGCGGTGGGGGTGTCCGAAGTGTTCGTCCAGTGCGAGGGTGTTCTCCAATCCCTCCTTGTAAGCACTGCTGCCTACTTGCTGAAACATGGGGACACTGTTGTATAAGTACTCTAAAGTGTGCTGATAATCCATCTTTTATAAACTTTAACGGCAAAGGAAAGTCAATTCCTTCATTAATTTGTTATCTTTATAAGCAACAAAGATATTAACTATTTAAATCTAACGGATATGGGAGCAAAGAAAAATTTTGTAATTGATACGAATGTGATTCTTCACGATTATAACTGCTTGAAGAATTTTCAGGAAAATGACATTTATCTTCCTATCGTGGTGCTCGAAGAACTGGATAAGTTCAAGAAAGGTAATGAGCAGATTAATTTCAATGCCCGTGAATTTGTTCGCGAGCTTGACCTGATTACCGATGATGACCTCTTTACGAAAGGTGCTCCTTTGGGTGAAGGACTGGGCCGCCTGTTTGTGGTGGCTGGTTTGGTGGAATCGACTAAGGTTCACGAATCCTTCCCTGAACGTATTCCCGACCATCAGATACTGGCGGTGACCGACTACGTAGGCCGTAAACACCCTGACATGAAGACTGTGCTGGTGACCAAGGACGTCAATCTGCGCATGAAGGCTCGCTCCATCGGTTTGCTGTGCGAGGACTATATCACTGACAAGGTGATGAATGTTGATATCTTCGAGAAGTCGAACGAGGTGTTCGAAGGTATTGATCCAGCTTTGATCGACCGTATCTATTCTTCGAGAGAAGGCATTGATATCAGCGAGTTCGACTTTAAGGACGTTCTCCATCCCAACGAATGCTTTGTACTGAAGAGCGACCGCAACAGTGTGCTGGCGCGATACAATCCGTTCCTGCATGCCGTCTGTCGTGTCAATAAGACGAAAAACTATGGCATCGAGCCGCGCAATGCCGAGCAGAGCTTTGCCTTCGAAGTGCTGAACGACCCGAACATCAAACTTGTAGCCCTGACGGGAAAAGCCGGTACGGGTAAAACCTTGTTGGCTTTGGCGGCAGCCTTGGGCAAACTGACGGACTACAAACAGATATTGCTGGCACGACCTATCGTGGCACTGTCCAACAAGGATCTGGGCTTCCTGCCGGGAGATGCCAAGGAAAAGGTGGCACCTTATATGCAACCCTTGTTCGACAATCTGAATGTCATCAAGCATCAGTTTGCTTCCAACTCCAGCGAAGTAAAACGGCTGGAAGATATGCAGAAGAGCGACCAGCTGGTGATCGAGGCGTTGGCTTTTATCCGCGGACGTAGCCTGAGCGAGACATACTGCATCATCGACGAATCGCAGAACCTGACTCCTCACGAAATCAAGACCATCATTACCCGTGCGGGCGAAGGAACCAAAATGGTGTTTACGGGCGATATTCAGCAGATCGACCAGCCTTATTTGGATAGCCAATCCAATGGTCTGGTTTATATGATCGACCGTATGCGCGACCAGAATCTTTTTGCCCACGTCAATCTGGTGAAAGGCGAGCGTAGCGAACTGAGCGAGCTGGCCAGCAACCTGATGTAAACAAGGCGTTTCTGTAACACTTGCATGGCTCGTCTGTAACACTTGCATTCCATTTCTGTAATGCAAGTGTGGCTCGTGAGCCATGCAAGTGTTTTATTTTTCACATTGTTTGCTACGTGCTTTCACATTGTTTGTTGCACATGCTGACATTGTTTGTTAGGCGCACTAACATTGCTTGTTGCGGTGCGTAATATCCCTTTTTCAGTAGGCTAATGTTTCACTTTATGTTTCCAAAGTAGGTATTTGGCGGGCTAAAGTAAGGGGTTAGTTCTTCTATGGAATAGGCTTCACGCTTTCACCCAACTGTAAGTTGTTGGGAGTAAGTTGTTTGTGGTGAAAGATGAAGCTTCACGGGTGAAAGCAAAAAATGCCAAAACGAATAAGTGCGTCTTATTCATTTTGGCATTTTTCTTTGCCGGTCAGTATCGCTGTCGTGGACTTATTCGTGCGATGCGAAATACTTCAGGAACTGTGTACGCTCAAAAGTGTTCACACCTTTCACGTCGCCTACGTTCAGACGGCCTTTGAATTGTGCGATGTTTTCCATGCCTTTGCCGTCCATCCATTTTGCGATGAACTGATTATACTGCTCGATGACAGCAGGCGATTCTTTGTAGAGCACGCTACAGATTTCTACAGCCGATGCACCTGCCAGTATAGCTTTCACTACGCCTTCGGCCGAGTGGATTCCGCCTGAGACGGCATAGTCTATCTTGCTGACAGCAGCCGATGCGATGCCTGTCCAGCGGAGCGACTTGGAAAGGTCGGCTTCGTTGCTGAACACGTCACCTGCCACTTGAGTCATCTTGTCGATGTTGATGTCCGGCTGGTAGAAGCGGTTGAACAAGACAACAGCTGCCGCACCGTTGGCATAGAGTTGGTTGATGAGTGCTACGGGATTGGTCAGGTTGTCGCCCAGCTTCATGATGACGGGTATCTTGACTGTATTCTTAATGTGGCGCAAGATGTCGATGTGGCGTTGTTCGAAGCTGCCGTATGTATATTGTACGTCGGTCTGCAGAGCCAGAATGTTGATTTCGAGTGCATCGGCTCCCGCTTCTTCTATCTTTTTGGCAAAGTTAATCCAGTCTGCATCCTGATAGCAGTTGATGCTGGCAATGATAGGTATGTTGCATACCTTCTTGCTCTCGCTGATGAGGCGCAGGTATTCGCCCAGCTTGTGTTCACGAATATATCCGACCAAGTAGTCGCTGCCTTCCGGATACATGTTAGGATCGCCCATCCAGTCTGCCTCCATCATAATCTGTTCCTCGAACAGCGATTTCAGTACGATGGCTCCTGCTCCTGCTTCGCAGAGTTTCTTGTTTTTGTCCGCACTGTCTGTCAGGCCGCAGCTGCTGACGATAATCGGGTTTTTAAGTTTCAACCCTGCAAAAGTCGTTTCTAATGTTGCCATGATAGTAAATTTTATAGGTGATAAATGATTTAATAGTTTCTTTCTCCAAAAATTTTGCTTCCTACGCGCACCAGTGTACTTCCGGCTGCTATGGCTTCGTGATAGTCGTGCGACATGCCCATGGAGAGTTCCTTGAAGCTGTCGGAGCCGGCAAACCACGTAGATTTCACTTCCTCGAAGAATTCATGTAAAGAACAGAATTCTTTGCGTATTTGTTCTACGTTGTCGGTGTTCGATGCCATGCCCATCAGGCCGCATATCTGTACGTTATGCAGGTTTTTCCATTCGCCGGCCTGTAACATTTCGCGGCATTCCTCAAAGCTGAAACCGAATTTGGTCTCCTCCTGAGCTATGTGCAATTGTAGCAGGCAACGAACTGTACGGTTGGCTTTGGCTGCCTGTTTGTCTACTTCGGCAAGCAGCTTGTAAGAGTCTATCCCGTGTATAAGCGCTACGTAGGGAACAATGTATTTCACTTTGTTTGTTTGCAGATGCCCGATGAAATGCCATTCGATGTCTTGAGGCAGACTTTCATGTTTGGCATCCATTTCCTGTACTTTGCTTTCGCCGAAAATCCGTTGTCCGGCGCGGTAAGCTTCTTCTATTGCTTCGTTGGGGTGAAATTTGGAAACGGCAACCAGCCGCACTCCTGCGGGCAATTCATTCAATACTTGTTTCAGATTTTCTGCAATCATGGGTGATAATACTTAGGTGTTTTCTATTTCTTATTGTACTTCCGGTTTGTCGTTGGGTTCAGCGCTGTACGGATATACATCCATGATGGCTGTTTCGGCTACAGAGCCAATCTGATAGTCGGCCATGGTGCCTTTCATACCTTCGTCTAGTTTCTTGACGGCATCTCTCAGGTCGGCAGCCTGCACAAGAACCTGCGTTGACGATTTCTTTTCGGCACCGCTTTTCTCGTCCAGTGTGATGAAGATCAGTTTGCATTTGAACCAGCGGTCAGCAGCTTCTTCATCCGAAGGAAAGAGTTCGCTGTAATTGGCACGTTTGATGTCAGAAACCGTAAATTCGCCTGTGATGAACGGAGTCATTTCTTCGATGATACGGGCTTCTGCTTCAGTAAAGCTGAGTGCGTCTACCAGATAGGGTTCAGTAACTTTCTTGTTCATACCGTTTTCCATTGTTTTCTCGTAGCGGATTTTACACTCAAACCAAGTATGCATTGACATAATTTTCTAATTTTAAGTTAGTTGTAAAGTTATTATTGTTTATCTTTTCGCGTTTAAGCGAATGCTTTGTTGTAAAGCGCAGGACAAATGTAGTACATTATTTCTTAGTAACGAAAAATACTTCTCTTTTTTTGTATTATTGGAAATATTGAATATCTTTGCGCCCGCAAAACGAAAAATAGTCGGTTTAACCCGCATTGGAGAGGTGCTCGAGTGGTTGAAGAGGCACGCCTGGAAAGCGTGTATACCCCTAAAGGGTATCACGAGTTCGAATCTCGTTCTCTCCGCGAAGTTAGATTGCTGTGATGAAAAAAAGGTCTTGCAAGTGTTTTCTTGCAGGGCCTTTTTTATTTAGCGGCGATTGGGAGTGGTTGTCATTTTATAGCTGTCCAAACGATAATCCATACATTATGAAAAAAGAACGAGAATATGCTTTGGGGCACATTCTCGTTCGTCGGTCAATATAATAAGGTTTTAGGTTGTATCATTGAAAATCTATTGTCTGATAACTGATGCCGTTGTATAGCGTGTTGACGCGGATGTTCAGCCCTCGCTTTCCTTCGGCCAGTTGTCTGATGTTGTTCAACCTGAACGAAACTATTCCCGGACCTAATTTGCGTTGCGCCTCGCCATAAGCGTTGTGGCGGAATTCCAGTGTCAGATAGTCTTCCTTGTCATTTTTGTCATCTGCAGCTTCGTTCACAATCAGATTCAGCATGTGACTTTTGTTTGAAGTGTCGTCATAGTGTATCTGATATTGGATGTTCAGATGGTCGTTGGCTATCCACATGTTTGTAATATTGATGCGGTCGTCTCCGATGCTGTCTTCTTTTTCGGCGGGCATGAGGTAAATGTCCTTCGTCAGAATATTCTCGATACGGTAGATGGCAGCGTTGTAATCGTAACCGGAAACTTTTTCTTCCAGCAGGTCGAAATATACAAAGGCACGCTGTTCGGGAACAACAGTATAGTTGTGTATGTTTGTCGTATCACCGGGGTACATCTTTGTACCTTCGTCCAATGCGAAGTAATATTCCTGTCCGTCCACTACTTTGATTGTGCCGATAGTAAGCTGGTGATGATTGGTCGTATCATCGTCCAGGCAAGCATGCAGCAATGGCATCAGCAGTGCAGCTATAAATATGATAAATATTGGTCTCTTTGTTTTCATAAGCCAATTAGCAGTCCTTGAAAATCTTGTTGTCAAAACTTTGATCGTTTACTTAAGTTTCGCAAGTGCTCAACTTATTAGTTGACAAGGCTTCAGTTAACAAGTCTACTAGGCTGGAACTCCCTGTTTGATAAAGTGCCGCTTGAAACGGCTCGCTACAAACGCCTTGTCAACTCGTCAACTTGTTGCTTGTCAACTGCAACTTGAGCTTGCGAAAGTTGAATCG
>NZ_FR883071.1:33467-37681 GCF_000435115.1 Bacteroides sp. CAG:633
GAAAGTTGAATCGTTTACTTAAATGCATTGTCCGGCTGATTACTGCACAGATAAATGTTAAAGAAATAAAAGAAAAAAAACTTCTGCTGCCGATGCAGTATTTTTGCGGCCATTGCATTTTTAGAATAAGCACGTGTTGAAAGAAAGGATGGAAGAACAAGTACTGGCAGAACGGTGTAGGCAAGGCGACAATATTGCCCGCAAGGAGCTGTATGAGCATTATGCAGGGCGTATGTTCAGCGTTTGCCTCCGTTATATAACCGATAGGGAGGTTGCACAGGACTTGTTGCACGATGGTTTCTTGAAGATATTCGATTCTTTCGATAAGTTTACGTGGCGGGGCGAAGGTTCTCTGCGTGCGTGGATGGAGCGTGTCATGGTGAATACAGTATTGCAATATTTGCGTAAGAACGATGTAATGAATCAGGCGACAGCCTTGGAGAATGTTCCTCAGGTGTATGAAGAACCGGACGTGTCTTCGATTGATGTTATTCCCCAAAAGGTGCTGATGCGTTTCATCAATGAATTGCCGACAGGCTATCGTACTGTATTCAATTTATACGTATTTGAAGAAAAATCACATAAAGAAATTGCCCAGTTGCTGGGCATTAACGAAAAATCGTCTGCTTCACAATTAGTGCGTGCGAAGGCTGCGCTGGCTACTAAGATTCGTGAGTGGATGAAAAACAATGCTTAAACAGATGAAAAGCGTATGAAAGAGGAATTGTGGTTGAAAAAGATGAAAGAACGTCTCGACGATTATTCTGAACCGTTGCCGTCTGATGGTTGGGAACGGTTGGAAAAGGCATTGCAGCCTTCTCCTGTCAGAATGAAGCGGACGATATTTTTCCGTCGCTGGACGGTAGCTGCTGCTGTTGCTTTACTGCTTGTAGTCTCTTCGGTGGGAGTCTGGCTGTTGCAAAGTCCGGTAGCAGATGAAATCAGGAATACAAGTATGCCTGCTTTGGCTGTAGTTCCCGATGAGTTGCCGGAGCCGGCTGTGCAGGAAAAACAGACTGAGATGCCTGAGCCTGTTTATTATAATAAAGGTAGAAAGGCACGGACAAAGAATCTGGTGGCACAACAGATTGATTTGCGGGACAATCTGGAGGAAAACGTGCTAAAAGAAGAAGAGGCTAGAACCCAGCCTGTTGTATCTGAAGAAAAAGCTGGAAATAACAAGGCTGAGAGAGAAGAAGATAAAGCCACTGTTCCCGCATCGAACGAGGAGAAGAAACAGGCTGCACAGCGTCGGCTTGTGAAGAAGGAAAAGCTGACTTATCCGACTGAAATGAAAAAGCATAAGAAGTCGAAAGGCTGGTCGGTAGGTATATCTGTGGGAAATACTGGTGGCAATTCGTTAAACAACACTGATTCCTGGATGCAGGATTACAGTGTCAGCTCGGTACCCAATGGTAGTAAGGTCGATTTGATTTCTACATCAAATGGTATGGTTACCATACCGGAAGGACAGGAAGTTGTGTTCCAGGGAGGAATCCCTTATTTATTGGGAAGAAGCAATCAGGTTGTTTCCATCGATCACAAACAGCCGGTTACAGTGGGGCTTTCGTTGCGTAAAGGTCTTCCTAAAGGCTTTTCGTTGGAAACCGGACTTACCTATACCTATCTTGCCTCGGATGTTAAATATGCCGGCAGTTCGGACATTGTAAGCCAGAAGCTGCATTATATAGGTATACCTTTGAGGGCCAACTGGAATTTCATTGATACGAAGAGATTCACCGTTTACGTATCGGCAGGAGGTGCTGTAGAAAAGTGTGTGTATGGCACCATCGACAGCGAAAAAGAAACGGTCAAGCCGTTGCAGCTTTCTGTATTGGGGGCTGTCGGTGCGCAGCTGAACCTGACCAATCATTTGGGATTCTATGTCGAGCCGGGTGTGTCGTATTTCTTCGATGATGGATCTGATATACAGACTATTCGTAAGGAGAACCCTTGTAATTTTACGTTGCAGGCTGGCTTCCGTCTTTCTTATTAGCCCTGTTATTCGGACAGTCTAATATCCGGATAAGGCTAGGGCTTCTTCGGCGGCTTTTTGGCCGCTTTCGACGATGGACGCAGCGCGATGGAAATCCATCATATCGTATTCATCACCGGACATCTGTATCAGTAGGTCTGGAGAATATTGAGCAATTTCGCGTCGGGTTATTTCCTGCATCATGAGTCTGGACGACTTGGTCAATATCAAGTATGGATTGAAGCGTCTTGCACTTTCGTCTGTGGATGGTGCGTTGACATCGACAGCTATCAGCAGTGTATCGTCTTTTCGCGGGGCATGCCGTATAGGCAATGGGTTCAGAATGCCGCCGTCTACCAGAACTCTTCCGTCTTTGCGTACAGGGCAGAACAACATAGGAATGGACATTGAAGCGCGGATGGCTTCGAGCAGGCTGCCTTGTACAAATCTTACTTCTTCGTCGTGGGCAATGTCGGTTGCCAAAGCCGTATAGGGTAGGGGCAGGCTTTCGATGCTGACATCCGGAATAATGCGGCCAAGCTCGCGGATAAAACGATTTCCTTTTACCAGCCCGCTTCGGCTTATCGTGACATCGGCCATTTGCAGCATTTTCCATCTGTTCCAGGAACAGAACCAGTTTTTGCACTCTTCCAGTTTGCCGGTAGCATACATGGCTCCGACCATAGCTCCCATAGAACTGCCGGTGATGGAAGTTATTTCGAAATGATGTTTCAGCAGTGTTTCTATTACGCCGATGTGGGCTATTCCTCGTGCACCTCCCATCGAGAGTACCAATGCTACTTTTTGTTTGTCCATAGTTATATTTCTTAAGTTTCGCAAGTGCTCAACTTATTAGTAGACAAGGCTTCAGTTAACAAGTCTACTAGGCTGGAACTCCCTGTTTGATAAAGTGCCGCTTGAAACGGCTCGCTACAAACGCCTTGTTAACTCGTCAACTTGTTGCTTGTCAACTGCAACTTGAGCTTGCGAAAGTTGAGTTATATTTCTTCTTTTGTGCTTTTCTGTTTTCTGATACAAAGAAAGTGAATTGTTCCCATTAAAAGAAATGCTATAACCAGAAGTTATATCCTATAAAAAGAAACAATTGGTGTGGTAATGGAAAGAAGCGTACCTTTGCGGTCGAAATCGAGGAATTAAACAGTTTTATTAACTAAAAAATAGATTTAATATGGCATCACATCAGGCGACAAAGGCTATAAGCCTGTCTGCATTGCAGCGGAACAATAAAATGATTTATGTGTCTCTGCTTTTTATCCTTTCTTTCTTCTTGCTTTTGGATTACGTACCAGGTATGCAGGCTTATTCGGCATGGGTCACTCCTCCTGTAGCTTTGTTCCTGGGATTGGCATTTGCACTGTCGTGTGGACAGGCACATCCGAAATTCAATAAGAAGGTTTCAAAATATCTGCTTCAGTATTCTGTCGTCGGACTGGGATTCGGTATGAATCTTCATGCTTCGTTGGCTTCGGGAAAAGAGGGCATGGAGTTTACGATTATCTCGGTGATTGGTACGTTGCTGATCGGTTGGGTGATAGGACGTAAGTTCCTGAAAGTAGACCGTGACACTTCGTACCTGATCAGTACCGGTACAGCCATTTGCGGCGGTAGTGCCATTGCGGCTGTAGGCCCTGTGCTGAAGGCAAAAGATACTGAAATGTCGGTTGCTTTGGGCACCATCTTTATACTGAATGCCATTGCTTTGTTCATATTCCCGGTGATAGGTCATGCGCTTGATATGAGTCAGCAGGAATTTGGAACGTGGGCAGCTATTGCCATTCACGATACCAGTTCAGTGGTAGGTGCCGGTGCGGCTTACGGTGAAGAGGCTCTGAAGATTGCTACTACAATCAAACTGACTCGTGCCCTTTGGATTATTCCGCTGGCCTTTGTCACATCCTTTATATTTAAGAGCAAAGGTCAGAAAGTCAGCATCCCCTGGTTCATATTCTTTTTCGTATTGGCTATGGTAGTTAATACGTATGTGCTGGGTACTACTTCTACAGGAATAATGATTGGTGAAGGCATTAATGAATTTGCCCGCAAGACGCTGACGATTACTTTGTTCTTCATCGGTGCCTCTCTCTCGCGCGATGTCCTGAAGGCTGTAGGTGTTAAGCCACTGATTCAAGGCGTTTTGTTGTGGGTAGTTATCAGCTTGAGTACTTTGGCATATATCTATTGGTTTTAATGTCTTGTACTGATATAGGTAGACACATTT
>NZ_FR883072.1:0-1747 GCF_000435115.1 Bacteroides sp. CAG:633
ACCCTCATCCCTCAACCCTCATCCCTCAACCCTAACCCCACCTTCACCTGTATTCAGCAACGGCATCGAAGCATGGGCAAGCTTTCATAGGGTTCAAATCTCGGTGTCCTACGACTAAAGCATTCGGATACAGTTTTTTCAGTTCACGTATCAGCGCCAGCAGGCTGGCCTTCTGTTCCAGCGTACGGGTATCACAAGGTTGCCGGTTGCGGTCCAGTCCGCCTTCGTAGCAGATGCCGACACTGTGCCGGTTGTGATGCTGGCAGTGAGCCCCGATTTGCTCGATCGGTCTGCCCCGGTGAATCTCTCCGTTGCGGGTGATGTAGAAGTGATACCCGATGTCGCGGAAGCCCCGGTGTCGGATGTGGTCCCGGCGACATTGCTCAAAATCAAAGCTCTGCCCCTCGGGGGTGGCAGAGCAATGAACGATAATCAGCGTAACAGTTCTCATCGTCCCATGCACGATGTGATGCCAAACACTCCGGCCAGGGCGGTTGCCACAGCCACAATGGCCTTAAGCACAATGCCCCAGACCGACGACTTTTTCGAATTGGAATTGCTCATGATAATGATGAATGATTAATGGTTAATGATTTAAGTTTTGCAAGTTTATTAATCGGTTGTAGTTGAGGAGTTAAGAAGTTAAGGAGTTAAGCCAATACCTTTGTGAAAAGGATACAGGCCATACACTTAATCTATTGGCTTTAACTCCTAGCCCACCTTGGCGGGCGATAACTCCTTCTAACTTCTTTAACTTCTTCAAGTTTGGCTTCGCCGATTTTCAATTCGGTAAATCCGAAACTTGAGTAAATAGGTCAGCCACCCGTAGCTGTTTATCCTAACGGATCTTCGCCACCGCCTCCCTCATCCGGATCGGTCACGGTGCTTCCTCCGCCACCTCCGGAGGTTCCGCCACCTTCAATGGAGTAGGGAGTCAGTTCGCGCAGTGTAGCTTCCAGGTTGATGCGGGCATTGCTCAGCTCGCCGGTAGCGCGGGCACGCAGCTTCAGGCCCTTCACGTGGTCCGCCACCTTGAATTCCTGAGCCGAGGCGGCGCCGTGGTCACTGACGATGCCCACCGAGAAGATGGCAAGGTCGTCCAGTTTCACGTTTTTGCCGTCCAGAATCAGCTCCTTGATGCAAGTCACCATGTCGGCCAGTACCCCCTTGATCACACCGGGCGAGAATGGCGTGTTGTGCTTCGACATGTGTTTCGACAAGGCTTCAATGTCCAGCGTTTCGCTGATCACCGGGCGTGCGTACCACAATCCATTGCAAGGATGGTTCTCGCCCACGATTTGGATTTTTTTGTAGGTAATCATAGATAATTGAAAAATTAAAAGTTAATAAATAAGAGTTCCCTTGTGGTGAACACTACAAAGATACATCACCGCGATTGCTGAAAATCCGTAAATATCGGTTACAGTTGATTGTGGTTGATTATAGTTGATTAAAGTAAGGCACATGTATGGTATTCTCACTGATTTTCAGTATCTTTACGGACGAAAGATAGAAAAACCGAAAAGACTATGGAGAACTTTACCATCCGTTCATACGGCCGCACCGAATTGGCCCAATGCTATTTCCCCGATCTCAATCCGCAGGTAGCCCACCGCAAACTGCAGGGCTGGATCAACTATTATCCCAACCTGCGCGAACGTCTCAATGCTGCCGGCATGCACCCTCGCAGCCGCGTCTATATGCCCGTCCACGTCCGCATGATCGTGGAGGCGATTGGGGAACCGTA
>NZ_FR883072.1:1790-10038 GCF_000435115.1 Bacteroides sp. CAG:633
GTTGAGGGTTTAGGGTTGAGGGTTTAGGGTTGAGGGTTTAGGGTTGAGAGATGCCGACCCGTAGAGACGCAAAATTTTGCGTCTCCATCCCCCACGCACCAATAATCTGGTCCGTGTAACCCATCGTGAAACAGTGCAGTAGATAATTGAGCACTCCAAAAGCAGAGATACATATCACTCTTATTGCTATAGATGGAAGAATAAAAGGGATAAATAAATTAACAGATTCAATTTTGACTTCGACGATTTTTAATTCTCAAGTGCTCAACTTATTAGTTGACAAGGATTCAGTCAACAAGTTTACAAGGCCTGAATGCGCTGTTTGATAAAGTGTCGTTTAAAGTAGCTCGGTACAAAGACCTTGTCAACTCGTCAACTTGTTACTCGTCAACTGCAACTTGAGCTTGCGAATTGAAAATCAAAGAGGTTAAACTTAAATAAATGATATGACCCAACGAAATATTGAAGACAGAATGATTTTTGCTGCATCCTGTATTGAAAGTGTAGCAAGAAAATGGAATCTTCCTCCGAATGAAGTTTACAGGAGAATGAAGCGTGTAAATTTAATAGAAGGATACATATTGAAGCATTATGACGTAATACATACCGAAAGCCGAGAGAATATTACAGAAGATATTGCCGATTGTCTGTTGCAATGGGAGAAGGTTAAGAAGGAGGAACAAGTATGAAAGTCTACCACGGAAGTACGGCGATAGTGAAGCTCTAAAGCGATTAACTTTTATCGCTCCTAATAATCAGATTTGTTTGCTAAATCAACATCTGATTGACCATTGTTTGAAGTTTCTAAAGTACACCATAATATAGCTCAACTTATTAGTTGACAAGGCTTCTGTCAACAAGTTTACAAGGTCCTGAATGCCCTGTTTGATAAAGTGTCGTTTAAAGCAGTTCGGTACAAATCCCTTGTCAACTCGTCAACTTGTTACTCGTCAACTGCAATTTGAGCTTGCGAATTGAAAAATCAACGAAGCTAAACTATAACCTATATGTTAAGTGATATTTTAATGTGGAATAAAGTCGGGCGTGTAGTGACACTTATTGCCAAGCGACTGAACATTTCTCCAGAACGTGCATTAGATTTGTTCTATAGTTCGGAAACAAGTCTCCGATTGCACAATGCTGATGATTATCTTTATATGATGGGTGATTTATATATTGTTGATGAATTGGTGTCAGAATTACGTGCCAGTGAATCTCATTCATGATAATGGTTGAGGGAGTAGCGTTGAGGGTTTAGGGTTTAAGGTTTAGAGTTGAGGGTTTAGCGTTGAGAGATGCCAACTCTCGTAGAGACGCAAAATTTTGCGTCTGCGTCCCCCACGCACCAATAATTTGGATCCATGAATAATCCGTAGTGAAATATCCTTGTGTCTTCCGTGGTGATAAAAAGATAAAGCCGAGGGACCCCCTTGTTTATTAGTGAAAAAAATGTTTCTTTTGCATCATGCGATTACAAAGTAACCTGTATAAACACATTTACGTATAATATTATGGTCATTTCGTACATAAAACTACATAATTGGAAAAATTTTCAGAATTGTTCTGTTGCATTGGCGGAACGCTGTTTCATTGTTGGAGCAAATGCGACGGGCAAATCTAATTTTTTGGATGCACTTCGTTTTTTGCGGGATATTGTTAAAAAAGGAGGAGGATTACAAACTGCAGTAGAAAGCAGGGGTGGCATTACAAAAATAAGATGTTTGGCTGCACGGGTTCGGACAGATATAGAAATAGAAGTTACACTGCGCGAGAAGTCGGATGCCCCTGATAAGTGGAAATATACATTGAATTTCAAACATACGGGAGGCGGAATTCGGAAGAATGAGGTTACGGTCAACAGAGAGAGTGTGTGGCTGCTGACAGAGAACCGATGTTTGTTGGACAGAACAGAAAATTCGGAGAATGAAACAGATGATACGCTGAAATATACGCATCTGGAGCAAGCGGTAACCAGTCAGCAATTCCTGGAACTGAGGAATGCATTGGCAGACATTGAATATTTAAATATCGTTCCGCAAATGGTAAGGGAGTCGAGTTTGGCACCGGAGACAAAAGAAGATTATTATGGCAGGAATTTTTTGTCGGAACTGAGCAAGCTGAACGAAGCTACACGCAACAGTTATCTAAGAAAGGTGAACGAAGTGTTGAAATGTGCTGTTCCACAATTAGATAACCTGAGTTTTGTAAAAGATGAAAATGGGTTTTACCATTTGGAAGCCAAGTATTTACATTGGAGAGCTCAAGGAAGTAAGCAGACTGAAGCACAGTTCTCGGATGGTACATTGCGATTGATAGGACTTCTGTTCTCCATATTGGCAGGTAAGGGAATCGCTTTATTGGAGGAACCCGAAATCAATCTGCATCCCGGTGTGGTGGCTCAGTTGCCGGAATTTATAGCACGGATGCAGCGGCATAGGCCGAGACAGATAATTGTAACTACTCACAGTTATGATATTTTGTCCAATGAAGGCATTGATGAAACAGAAGTGGTTCTGCTGTTGAACAGCGATGAAGGAACATTGGCGAAAACGGTTGATAAGATAGACGAAGTCAAGGAAGTTCTGGATGCCGGATTGTCTATGGCCGATGCAGTGTTGCCTGCAACAAGGCCGGACAATTTACAAAATATTGGCAATGTTAGTTTGGACTGAATATGAGGGAAATATATCTGGTTGGTGAGGATGAAGTAACAAAGGCCATCATCCGGAAAATAATGGCTGTATATACTCCCGAATTGACAGTGAAAGGGGAACTTCCGGCCCGAGGGAGCGAAATTAAAAATAAAATTGCTAATTTCAATCGTCTGGCAGTGCATACGCCTGTTGTTTTGCTGACCGATTTGGATACGGAAGATTGTGCACCTGTAGCAAAGAGCAACTTGTTGGAGGGAATTGAACAAAATGAAGATTTCATTGTGAATGTGGCGGTCGATGAAGCCGAAGCCTGGCTTCTGGCAGATCAGGATTGCTTTTCCAACTTTTTGGGAGTCGATAAAGAACGTATGCCGACATCGGCCCTGCAAAAGCAGGGAGGAAGGGTAGAACGGAGAGAAATGCAGTTACCCTTGAAAGCTTCCTATTATCTGACGCACAACCTGGCATTACAGTCGTCCAAGGATGAAATAAAAGCACAGATTGGTTCGCAAGGCAGGCGGTGCAAAGGAAAAGAATATAATACGGCGTTAGTTCCTTTCATAGAAAAGGAATGGGATGTAGAGAAAGCACGGGTAAATTCAGACAGCTTGGATAGGATGATCCGACGCTTGATCCGATTGAATGAAAAATAGTTGTCCGTGATAATCCTTTCCCCAAAGACCCACTTTAGCCCCCCTAAACAGCCACTTTAGCTCCGTAAAGAGGGACTTTAGCGAGCGAAAGTGTAAGGTTAGGGTGGTTGGAATTAAAAATTAAAAGTTAAAAATTAAAAGTGTTGAGCGTTTAGAGTAGTCTATCTATCGGCTTAACTCCTTTAACTTCTTAACTCCTCTCTCCCTTTCTCCCTCTGAGGAAAGTTAGAATAATAAGGGGACAGGATGTCAAGGAGGAAGTGATTTTTTGTTTATTCCCATAGAAATCGTTACATTTGCATCATGAGGTTGAACAGCAATGAAATAAAAACTATCCTTCAGGCGGCTCGCGAGATTTATGGAAGCCGGGTGAAGGTATATTTATTCGGTTCGCGTCTTGACGATACGAAGCGTGGGGGCGATATTGACTTGTTGATTCGTAGCGTCGGAAAGGAACAGGGTGCATTGGCCCGCATTCGTCTGATAGCCCGTTTGAAGTATTTATTGGGCGAACGTAAAATCGATGTCATTGGCGACTATGAAGATAACGAAGTGGTGCGCGAAGCTTTGGAGAAAGGAGTGTTGTTGGCATGATTAAGCGTAAGGAAGAATTAGCACAGCGTTTACAGCGTGATTTTGAAGTGTGCGACCGTCACGTTTACCGTATCCGTGCTTACAAGACTCTATCGCTTTGCTCCCTTTAGATTATAAGTTGACCCAAGTCTTACAAATGCGAATTGAAAATTCATTATCCATTTTCAATTATCCATTATCCATTATCAATTATCAATTATTTTAAGTATCGGCTTAACTCCTTAACCCTTCCCCCCTCTCTTTTGGAGAGGGGATGGGGGGGAGGCCTTGGAGAGGGGATGGGGGTGAGGCCCTCCCTGTTACAAATACCTCCCCAACGCCTGCTGGTTCCTGTAGATCTCGTCGCCGGACAGCTCTATCACCAGATAGCCCCGTTTCCCTCCGACACGTACGCTTTTGAAGCCTTCCTGCTTCATTACCATGCCGATTTTTACGGGATTCAGCTTATGCCGCAAGCCGGCATTGATGCGGGCCAGGATCTGGGCGTTGGTCACGAAGATGCACTCTTCTCCTTCCATGGGGCGGCGGTAGTGCGTCAGTATCAGCTCCTGTTCCAGGCAGGGCACTTCAAACAGCTTGTTATGTTGATTCAGCGTCACCATCTCTTCAGTACTCAGCCAGTACTGGAAATCGCCGGTAGCCAGTGCGAAAGCCTGGGCATACACACCCTCGTAATCCACCGGATGGTCAAACGGGCTGTCGATGCTCTCTACTTCGAAAGGCATCCAGCGACGGTTTCCACTCAGGTCGGTCAGGAAGTGCGGGTTGTTGCTGGTGCCGCAGAAACTGGCAATGTGCGGTCGCACCTCTTTGAAGTGAGCATATGCTGCCCGTTCGTTCACGTGGCGCATGGTGGTAAGCGCCTTCAGCTGGTTCAGCTCCTTGTTCTCCATCTCGTCCAGCTCCTCCAGGCACACCATGGCAAACTCCGCCAGGGTCAGCATGTCGTCCTTCGAGATGTTCCGGCTGTTGCTTTTCAGGTAGAAGTAACGCCGCAGCTCGGGCGGAAGCAGGTTGTTCAGCCAGGTAGTCTTGTAAATGCCCTGACGGCCGATGAGCACCAGAATTTCGTGGTTCACCACCTCCTCGTTCAGCAAGGAAGCGATCATCGCCACCAGCCATTTTTTGAAGAGAGTGGCAAACAACTGCTGATTGTCTTTCACATGCACCTGTGCGGCCAGCTTCCCGATGTAGTCCGTATGGCCGTCCCAGGCAGGCAGCTGGCTCATGTAGTTCAGGAAAGGATTGAACAGCTCCACAAACTCCGACTGGAGCACAGACCGCAGGTCGGCGATGCGTACCGCCTTCTTCTCCTTGCACATGCGGCACCACAAGGTGTTCACATCGCGGTCCGTCAGGTCGGCAAACACCAGGTTTTCAGCAGGAGCAAACTCACATTTTCCGGTCACGGTGTTTTTACGGAACTTCCCCTGACTGGCCAGAAACTCCTCGATGTCTTTCACCGAGGCATAGTCGCGGTCGCTTTCACCTCCTTCCTTCTTCTTCGAAGGCAGACGTCGTGTTCCAAACTCGTCCGTCTGGCGGTAACACGAGTGAAAGATGCCCTCCACATCGCCGTCGTAGTCGGCGAAACGTTCCGTGGCCCACTGTGTGGCCATTGTCCGGTCCACGCCGTAGGCATTCAGCAGGTAGCCCATCCGCATGATGTACTCGTTGTGATGATGCTCCACGTAAGCGATGCCCTCTTCCGCCAGCTGTTTCTCGGCAGCTTTCACCGCCCGTTTCAGCCGGTTGTTTCCCGCCGTCAGCTTCGCCGAAGCCGTTTGCCGCACTTTCTGTATGCCGAAGGGGATTGCTTCCGGATTGAAGAACACCTCCGGGTCGTGAGCCAGTCCGCTCAGCCGGGTAAGGTTCCGGCATTTGGCGTCGGCCTCCAGCCCTGTCAGTTCGTGGTAGTAGCGGTTCATCGTCTCAAAAGCCAGGGTGTGCAGTTCCTCGTCCGATCTTGTAGCACAAGGCTCCTTTCTTTCATAGCGGCTGATGACACGTATGCCCGTGCCGCTCATGGTGGTGTACGCCATCAGGGTATGCCCATCCTGCCGGATCAGTTGCAGGCATTCGACCATCCGCTCTTCGGGCACATGGTCAAAGTCGGCCAGACACAGCAAGGTATATCCGGCGATGTGTTCTTTTCGCTTTCCGCCTTCGAAGCGCACAGCTACAGCGAAACACGGGCAGGCAGCCTTCTCGCGTGCGGCGGCAGTATTCATGTGTTGCTGCCGGTAGTAGCGGTGGCGTTCGGTGTGTTCCGCCGTGCTGGCGTCGTTACGGATCATTTCCACGATGGTTTCCAGGGTTGTCTCTGTCGGCTGAGTGCCGGAGTAGCCGTTAAACAGGCTGATGATCATGTTTTTCATAATCATTGTTGATTCTTGGTTAAACAAAATAATACGAAAGCCGTGTCCCGATAGTTCTTCGCACACTTCCGTTGGCGCAAAGGAGCACAAAGTTTTTGGAACTGCCAAACGCCCCAGTACTTACATGTCGGTACTGTAGGAGCATAAAAATAACAGATTTTAAACACTTTTTAGATATTGCTGTTACGCACTCGCCTAAAATAATTATTCACTCTAAAAAAAACAATTATGAAGACAGAAGATTATTATAATTCAAATTTAGGTTGCTATATAGCACAGTTACAAAGTGTTATCAAAGTAGATGGTCGTCTGTTACGTGATGAAGACATAGTAGCCAGGGCTCACATGTCGAAGTCCACCTATCAGCAGATAAAAAAGGGGTAAATCCGAAACTTTACGGATACTATGCCGTCCTTCGCATCTACCTGGAAGCTTGTCGCACAAGCAAGGTTCTCCCTTTGGAGCAGTTCCTCATCGAGTTGTTGCGCAGTCTGGAAGCTGATTACCAGGCACGTTTCAACAAGTGATGCCCATCTCGGTAGAGTGCGCTGGCGCCATAGATACCCCGGCGCACTCTCAACCTCAGCTTGACAGCTTGGTATCCCGAAAAAACAACTTTTTCTTCGCGCGCGTGTAGGTGAAGTTTAACACAAGTGTGAAGGAAAGTTAAGCTTCACCTGCACGCGCGTGAGGAAATGTTAGAATAATAAGGGGGCAGGGTGTCAAGGTAGGTTCAAATTGTAAAAAAATATTAGTAGCATTTTGTGTGTTTATCGTATTACTTGTGACTGAAATATCCAATCAGTTTTATTTATAACTATAGGTTTCATTTAGACCGTTACAAATAGCATTTATATTCAGAAATTATGAGTTGTCATTATTACGTTTTGACCCGTTTTAATATCCGTCTTTGGACTAAAGACAAAAAGGGGAAGCCGACACAGACAGAGGAATGGTTGAAAAAACGCTTTGAACTTTTCGAACAATATTGCTTACCTTCTGTAGCCAATCAGTCAGTAAAAAATTTTAAGTGGATTGTATTGTTCGATTCAGAAACTCCTGAAGTATATAAAAAGAAAATAGATGAATATGCCCGCAGATGTGAGCAATTTACTCCCCACTATGTTGCACCTGCAGAAGGACGGTATTTCGTTCGTATTTTCCAGAAAATAATTTTGGAAGACATAATTTTGGGAGATGTTGTCATAACAACTTATTTGGACAATGATGATGCTTTGCGGTATGACTATGTGGAAGAGGTACAACGTTTAGCCGCTCAAGTTCGTAATCGTACTTTTATCTCTTTCAAATACGGTATTCAGTATTTTACAGAATTAAATATCGCGACAAGGGTGGTATATAGAAACAATCATTTTCTTTCATTTATCGAGAAATACGAGGAAAATGTTCGTTTGCGAACCGTGATGGGCTATGGCAGCCATATTTATGTAGGGCGTTATAAAGGAACGGAAGCTTTGTTTGTAGAAACACCGGAGAATGAAAAATGGATAGAATTGGTTCATGTGGATAATGATGTTCGAATGACGTTTGACACCCATTTGATTACTGATTTAAAGAAATTAAAAAACGATTTTGGAATCCATTTGGAGTTGGCTAAAAACTCTACGTTTATTTTTTATACAATATTTCTTAAACGTACAATTAAGGAGATTTTTAGACATATTAGGTTGAAGATTATGGGAAGGAAATGGGATTAGATAAATCTTTCTGTCGTTTGGATGTCAATTTGCAAGTATTTTAAAATCCATCCTCAGTCTAAAGATTTGAAAGAAATGACTTAACAGCGTTGTAGTTGAAAATTAGTAAGAATGTATAATTGCAATTTTTAACTATTTATTCATCTATTACAAAGAAGATGAGATACTACAAGGACCTTTGTTTGAGAATTCCCTATAGGGTACATCAAAATGATAATTTAAGTAAGCTTCCAAAATTGGCGTATTGACTA
>NZ_FR883073.1:0-19152 GCF_000435115.1 Bacteroides sp. CAG:633
CCTGGCCGTCGGCCCGATCGTCCACTTCGTCAGCCCCTACTACCGCTTTCTGGACAAGTGGATCAGCAACCCTGCACCCGAACAGCACGCCGACAGGCCTGCCGGCCGGCACACCATCATCACCATTGCCCGCGAATTCGGCAGTGGCGGACACCTGTTGGGCGAAATGCTGGCCAAAGAGTTAGACATCCGCCTGTACGACAAAGAGTTCATCCACCTCGCCGCCCAGCGCAGCAACATGGACGAGCAGTACATCGCCAAGAACGAACAGTCCATTCCCTCCTTCTGGCTGAAGTGCATCCTCTCCAAAAACAGCGAGCAACCGTTGGAGTCCAGCCTTTCGCCCGAAGACGTACTGTTCGTAGCCGAAAGCAAAATCATACAGGAACTGGCCGCGAAAGGCCCCTGTATCATTGTAGGCCGCTGTGCCGACTTTGTTCTGAAAGACGAACCGAACGTACTGAAGGTATTCTGCTATTGCGACCAGCCAAGCGCCCTTGACCGCTGCATCGGCCAGTACAACATCCCCCGTGACAAAGCCGAAGCCGAAATACGCCGCATCAACCGCAACCGCATCCACCACTACGAATATTACACAGGCAACAAATGGGCCGACCCGCACCATTATCACCTGATGATCAACACCGGGAGCATCGGTCTGCAAGAAGCCTGTCAGCTGATCAAAGACCTCTATCACCGATTTCCCCAACCGGCTTCACACGAATAACCGCCTGTCGTCCGACCGGCCGGGTGCCTCAAGTCCAGACACAAAAAAAGCTGCTCCCACAAGGGGAAGCAGCTTCCTTTTCTATTTTAAAAACTGGTTGAGAAAGATTATTCAGCCAACTTGCCGTCTGAACCCAGCACATTGATGATTTTGTGCTTGTACATCTTCTCCATGTTGTCACGAGCCGGACCCAGATACTTACGAGGATCGAATTCAGCCGGTTTCTCAGCGAATACCTTGCGAACAGCAGCAGTCATAGCCAGACGAGAGTCTGAGTCGATGTTGATCTTGCAAACTGCAGACTTGGCAGCCTTACGCAATTCGTCTTCGGGGATACCGATAGCAGCTTCCAGCTTGCCACCATATTTGTTGATAGTATCCACTTCTTCCTGAGGAACTGAAGAAGATCCGTGCAGAACGATGGGGAAGCCCGGCAATTTCTCCATAACAGCGTCGAGTACTTCGAATGCCAAAGGAGGAGGAACCAGACGGCCTGTAGCCGGATCAACGTGGCATTGTTCGGGTTTGAACTTGTAAGCACCGTGAGAAGTACCGATAGAGATAGCCAAGCTGTCGCAGCCAGTGCGAGTAGCAAAGTCGATTACTTCTTCAGGGTCAGTATAAGTGTGGTGTTCAGCAGAAACTTCATCTTCTACACCGGCCAACACACCCAGCTCGCCTTCTACAGTTACGTCGAACTGATGAGCGTAGTCAACAACCTTCTTAGTCAAAGCTACGTTTTCCTCGTAAGGCAGGTGAGAACCGTCGATCATTACAGAAGAGAAGCCCATGTCGATGCAAGACTTGCAGAGTTCGAAGCTGTCACCGTGGTCCAGGTGGAGCACGATTTCAGGATGAGCGCAACCCAGTTCCTTAGCGTATTCAACAGCACCTTCGGCCATGTAGCGCAGCAATGTCTGGTTAGCATAGTTGCGTGCACCTTTTGAAACCTGCAGGATAACCGGAGACTTAGTTTCAACAGCAGCCTTGATGATAGCCTGCAATTGCTCCATATTGTTGAAGTTGAAAGCCGGGATAGCATATCCACCTTTGATGGCACGAGCAAACATATCTCTTGTGTTTACAAGGCCTAAATCTTTGTAATTAACCATTTTGTTTAAAAGTTTATTGTTAGTGAATTAAAATTCTGTGCAAAAGTAAACATTCTCATTCAAATTGCGGACACCTGCCCCGATAAAAAAACTCCTCAAACAAAAGAAAAACAAACATTTTTCAAGTGTTTGAAGAGTTTTAACAAAAGATTGTAAAGTCCATGTTGCAAAGTTTGCCCCCGTCAACAGCCGGTTGCCGCAACAGTACTTTCTGTCATTTTCTTAAATAAATAATGGTAGGCAGATGGTCGCTGTAGCCGTTCAGCCACGTGCGCCCGCCGTGCGTACGCAAAGGCGAACCTTTGTACTTGCCGTCCTGCTGTATCAGGTAATCGCGCAGGAACACTTCGCTGTGGTCGAAACGCAGTCCGCGACGCTTCTTCAGAAGCGGTTTCGACAGGACAATCTGGTCGAACAGGTTCCACTTACCACGGTAGAGCAGTGTTCCCACTCCCTTGTCCTCCAGCGTCTCCCACCAAGGATTATAGAACTCGCCCTTCTTCACCTCTTTCTTATATTTACGTGCGCCCAGCGTCTGCATGCTTTCATCCATCGGGTCGTCGTTCATGTCGCCCATCACAATCAGCTTCAGCTTCCGGTATTCATGCTGCAAGGAGTCGGCCAACGCCCGCACCTGGCGTGCTGCGTGTACCCGCACCGGCGACTTTGCTCCACGCGAAGGCCAGTGATTGACGATGACACACACCCGCTCACCGGCCAGTCTGCCCTCCACAATCAGGAAGCCGCGTGTCAGATGCACCGTGTCGCCCTGATAAGGTTCGGACAGTACCAGCTTCGACGTATTCACCTCGAACTGTTGCGGATCGTAAAGCAACGCACAGTCGATGCCCCGTTTGTCGGGACCTTCGTAATGGATAAACTTATAATGCGACATGGAAGGCTGTTTCAGCAGGTCGGTCAACACCCGGCTGTTTTCTACTTCGGCCACTCCGATAAAGGCCGGTCCCTCTTCGACCACGTCGCGCGACAGCGACGACAGCACCTTGGCCATGTTCTCCAGTTTAGCCTCGTACTTCTTCGAATTCCACTTATAACTGCCGTCGGGCAAGAAATCGTAATCGTTCTTACCTTCATCATGAATGGTATCAAACAGATTCTCAAGATTATAAAACGCTACGCTGTACAAATCGCGCTTCGTGTTCTGCGCTCCCGCCACAACCAGACAGAAAGCGAACATCCATAGAAAGAACAGTCTTTTCATATTAATAAAACAACTTAAGTTAGTGAAATTCAGGAGCAGTGCTACCAGCCCAAGACGAGAGTATCAAACGAAAGAATTGCTTCCTTCAGCCATGGATACGAGGTCCGGCCATACGCTTTCAACTCCTGTTTCAGATGCAAAAAAAAGAAATAAAACGAGATAAACCTATTTTTTAGCCGAACTTTTTTTCTGTTTCAATAAATAGCACTATCTTTGCAGCCTGAAAAGTAAAGATAGACCATTACACTATTTATTACCAAGATAGTAACCGAATAATAATTAAAAAAGCAAATAGCGAAATGAAAAAAGGTATTCATCCTGAAAATTACCGTCCGGTAGTATTCAAAGATATGTCAAATGGCGACATGTTCCTGTCTCGTTCTACTATAAACACGAAAGAGACTATCGAATTCGAAGGCGAAACTTATCCGTTGGTAAAGCTGGAAATCTCCAGTTCTTCTCACCCGTTCTATACTGGTAAGTCCAAGTTGGTTGACACTGCCGGTCGTGTAGATAAGTTCATGAGCCGTTACGGTAACCACAAGAAATAATTCTGTACTACACACTTGTTAGTATAAAGAAAAAGAGGATGCATTCTGATGCATCCTCTTTTCTTTTTTCCACTCAGGAAATCTCTACTTCAACAGCTGTACTTCCCAGTTTATCTCCAACGGATTGTTTCGCATCCGCCACACTAGGGGCCAATCCGGATTGTCCAGAATCCACACTTCCGCACCTTCCTTTTGGTCGCGTACATGTAGCAGGGCATAGCCACATGCCTGCTCGTCCGCATCCAGCAGTTCGTATTCGGTGCAGTTATAAGCCAAACGGCGCGTTTCCTTCAGCTCACGGTAGGCCTTGTCCGAAATCAGATAGGCCGTTTCATTACCCGGCAACACCACTCTTCGGCCGTCTTCGGGCATCAGCGAACTGAGGACATTACCTCCTGCCAGCGAAGCCGGAGTCATCGTATACGTTCCCTTCTGCCAGCGAAGGTTGCGCAAGATGCGCCAATCCAGCACAACGGAATCATTCCGTTGGGTAAAACACATCTGGTATTTGCGTGTCTGCCCATGCAGTTTGAAGACGAACAGCAGCGTATCCGGTACGGCATTCTGTGCCGCTGCTCCTGTGCCCATAGCCAGCAACAGGAGCAAAGTAATCAAATATCTGGTTTTCATGTTTCTTGTGTATCTAAGTTCTGCATAAAAGGATATGCCTGAACTTGAATTAATGATTCGGTTTAAACATCTCCCTGCCCCACTCCGAAGGCTTCTTTCCCATCTTCAGCACCAGCGTACCGCCAGCCATCAGATCCTTGTGGCGCAATGCCGACCAGGGATAATCTTCTCCGTTCAGGGTAGCACTCTGTACATAACGGTTCTTTTCCGAAAGGCCGTCGGCCACAATCCGGAAGTCGCGTCCGTTTGCCAGATGCAGCGTAGTGGTGCGAAGCAGCGGTGTGTTTATCAGGTAATAGTCCTGACCGGCATTGGGATAAAGCCCCATCATATGGAAAGCCAACCACGAAGACATGGCCCCCGAATCGTCGTTGCCCGGCAGACCTACAGGACCGTCGTTATAGCTTTCTGCCAGAATCGTATGGATGCGGTCGCTACTGCGCCAAGGCTTGCCCAGCCAGTGATACAGACAGGGAGTAAGGAACGACGGTTCGTTGTTCACATTATAATAATTGCGGATAAAGAAAGTATCCAGCCGTTGCTCGAAAGCCTGCGGACCACCACACTTCTCAATCAACCCCGATACGTCGTGCGGAATGCTCAGCGAATATTCCCACGAAGAAGCCTCGTAGAAGAACATGCTCCACCAGGGCGTGTACCACGGTCCTTCAAACGTCATAGGCGTGTAGACATACTTGGGTTGCATCACGCGGCTGTGTCCGTAGGGCAGGCTGTCCAGCCATTGGCCATCGGCATCGCGCGGCATGATGAAGCCCCGTGCCCCGCTGTGTTCGTAATCGTCGCGCCACAGGTTCTTCCAGTTGCCGCTCTGCTTCAGATAGTGCTGGTACAGTTCCTCCTTTCCCAGTCCCTTGGCCACGAGGGCAATGGCATAGTCGCAATAGCTGTATTCCACCGTACGGTTTCCGGCACGGTCGGTGCCCCAGGGAACATAACCCAGCTCCAGATACTCGCGCAAGCCGCCACGTCCTTCGGCCTCGTGGTTGGCACCCGGGTCCACGGTAGCGTCTTTCAGCATGGCTTGCAGAGCCAGTTCGTAGTCGATGCCCTCCAGCCCTTTCACAAACGCATCGGCAACGACGATTTCGGCATTCGACCCACCTTGTGTACGTCCGTTGCAGTTACCGCTCCGGGCATCGGGCATGTAGCCGTCGCGCTTGTAGATGTTCACCAGCGAACGGACGATGTCGGCTTCACGCTTCGGATCGATCAGCGTAATCAGGGGCGACGACGTGCGGTACGTATCCCAAATGGCATAAAAGTCATCGTAATAAGGTTCGGGATCGCTCCAGAGCGGATTCTCGCCCGTACGGTCCACCGGCATCAGCATCGTATGATACAATCCGGTATAGAACATCCGTTTGTGTGCTTCCGGAGCCTTCTCGTCAATCTCGATTTTCGAAAACAAAGTTTCCCATTTGTCCAGGAGCTGACGATGCACCTCGTCGAACGACCAGTGAGGAATCTCGCTGTGTGCGTTGGCCTCGGCGCGCAGACAGCTCAGGAAAGAGATGCCCACCTTCAGCTGTAGTGTAGTGGCATCGCCTTCGAAACGAAGCAAAGCCCCTGTCTTCTGATGCGAATCGTACTGCGTGCGGTCAGTAGTAATGCTGTCGCCTTTCCACGTAGCCCATTCGCTGAAGGGGCGGTCGGTTTCGGCATAAAAGTAAACCGTATAGGCACGCCCGTTGTTCCATCCGCCACGAATGCGGGTATATCCGCACACTTCCCGGTCGGACAGTATCTGTATCTCCGAGCCCACAAACTGCTGGGCCTCGCGTGCGTCGGGCACCGGACTTTCGCCCAAGAAGAAACCGGCGTCGATGGCCAGTGCCTTGTCCGCCACCTCGGGATAAGTAAAGCGGTAGAACGAGGCTCGCTCGGCGGTAGTTATCTCCGTACGGATGCCGCTCTGCTTGAAACGGGTGTCATAGTAGCCCAAACGTATATTTTCGTACTCGCGGTAATCAAGATGTTGCGTGCGGTCCAATGCTCCACAGAAAGGAGTCACCAGCACATTGCCATACTTCGGTCCGCCCCCTGTGCCGCTGACGTGCACCTGGGCAAAACCGTCTACCCGTTCGGGCATCGGCAACCAGCCACTGTTGGGAGAAGGTGTACAGTCGGGCGAGGGTTTCACCATGCCGAAGGGACACGACGGACCGATAAAGACACGCCCCAGTCCTTCGGAACCGATACGCGGATCGACGTAGTCTGTCAAAGGTTTTTCCGGCTCTGCCTGCCTATCACGAGCCACGGCAGCTGTACCGCTTGTCAACAGAAAGGCCAACAGCACACTGCCCAATAAACGTTGCATATCCATAGTTATCTATTCTTATTATTTACATTTTACATCATTTCCAACGGATGTATTTCCAAGGCGGTATTATGCCGATATTTTTTCCCAGTTAGGAAAAAATTATTTCCCAGTTAGAGAATATTTTTTTCCTAACTATACATTTTTTCGGACACCATCCTGCCAGAAAAACATTCCGTTTTCAGAATCATTCAAAAGTATAAACACAAAAGCCTTGCATTGTCACCCAAAGTACACGACTATAGATGCAACACAAGGCTTTCCCTTTTAAAACACTAAATAAAACAATCGGCTATTTTACCTTAAAATGTATTATGAGTGATTAGTATCCAGGGTTTTGTGTCCAGTTGGTATTGGTATTCATTACTCCTGTCGGAATCGGACAAATACGACGGAACAATTCAGTCTTGGCCTTGGGGTTTACTACATGCTTCAACGCCCAGTCGTCTTCAAATTTTCCGTAACGGATGAGGTCGTTTCGACGCCAGTTTTCATCGAAGAACTCGCGACCACGTTCATCCAGAATATCCTGCAGAGTAGGTTCTCCGTCAAACAGAGGAGCATGTACATAAGTACGAATCTGGTTAAGCAAAGAAGCCGGAGTATCCCCTGTGGTAGCTTTTCCACCACGCAACAAAGCTTCAGCCTTGGTCAAAATGATATCGGCAAAACGGAAGATAGGTACATCATTACTTTGGTTACGTCCGTTCAAATAATCATCGTAAGTAGGGAACCACTTCACTGACTTGTAACCCTGTGACCATCCATTTACATCCTTACCAGTATTCAATTCTTCAGGAACACTTCCTTCTTTCAACTTAATTTCTTTCGTAAATACAAGTTGTTCGCCATTATAAATGACAGGGTCATTCGTCAAGTTACGTTCGTTGTCGAAATAGTAAATAGGACCACCTACAATAGATGCGTTACGATCGTCACCAGGCAATGAAAGCAAATCTACGACATTAGGGTTAACAGCCATATTACCACCCACAGAAGCACTCAATTTAAAGCCATAAATAGATATATCCAGTGAGTTCATCTGTCTCCAAGTACGATAACGTGCGTAGCACATACCTTGAGCTGTAATACGATCGTAAGGCATTGCGTAGATGAAATCTTTTACCTTATAACCATTTTCAGGCCAGAACTTCTCGCGATAGCTATCACTAAGGTCGAACGGACTGTTGTTGAGGAACTCATCGCAGATGGCAATACAATCATCTAATTTCGGGTTATTAATAGAAGGAGTATAAGTTGTTACATCCTCACAAGAATAAACTGCCCAGTTCAAGTAAAGCTTAGCAAGCAACGCCTTGGCCATCCAGTATGTCGGTTTACCATAAGTTCCGGCGTTAACTTCCTGTGTCAGATTGGGAATAGCCTTCAGCAAATCAGCTTCAATAAAGGCAGCTACATCGGGACGTGGAGAACGGTCGATGGCCTCGTTTTCATCAAGCAGATGATCCAAAATAGGAGACGCTCCCCATACTTCCATCAGGATGAAGTGATAGAAGGCGCGCATAGCGAGAGCTGGTGCTGCAGCAGGCTCGTCTGCACCTCCTAAATCGAGGATAGCCTTGTTACAGCTGGTAATACCAGATGTGATATCTCCATACCAGTCAACACAGGGGTCATCTGCATTATACATGTGCAGTGTAGGATGTGAGTTCTCACCACTGTTGTAATAGTCACCATCGAAAGAGATGCCTGTAAATTCATCACTGGAGAACGAGCAAAGTTCGTTATAGCGGCGTCCCAAAGGTCCGCGGAACTTGTAATAGACATCAGACAGTTTGGCTTCTGCTGCAATTTCAGAATCCGGAAATTCGGTCAATTGGGATGTGATTTCCACATCAAGATCTGTACAGCCGGTAGTTGCTGCTGCCAAGAATCCGGCAGATATAAACAGTTTAAATATATTTTTCATAATTTGGTCTGTTAATTAGAAGTTTACATTCAATCCTAACATAAAGGTACGAGTACGTGGATAGAAAGAGTTACGCCAGTCAATACCCGGTTCTACACCGCCCAAACTTACTTCGGGATCAGTACCTGAGTAACCGGTAATTGTGAATACGTTGTTGCAGGTAGCAGTCAACTTCAAGTTATTGATCCAGTTACCAATCTTTCCAAAGTTGTAACCCAAACTCAATGTAGAAAGACGTAGATAGCTACCATCTTCGAGGTAACGGTCAGATGGTGCCTGAGCGCCTGTATCATTAGCATTCTGATCGGTTAAGATTTCCTTCAAACCGTTCTTACCAACTTTAATGTTGGTTACGTTATTGTACTGAGCACGGGTAGCGTTGAAAATCTTGTTACCGAAAGTTCCTTGGAAGAAAGCAGTCAGTGTCCAATTCTTGTAGTTTAATGTGTTGTTCCAGCCTAAGTTCAACTTTGGTTGTGCAGAGCCCACTTTCACACGGTCTTTTTCACCCGGATTAGTAGTAGTACCGATAAGATTACCTTCTTCGTCATATTCATCAAAGATAGAAACACCATCTTCGTTGTAACCGGCCCAATGATACATATAGAAAGTACCAATAGGTTCGCCTTCCATAATGCGCTGGATAGAGTTGGTCTGTGAGAAACCGCCGATGTTTGGATTAGCTCTGTTGATATAATCAACTGAATAAGTATCGTTAGACAACTTGTCAACAGTGTTCTTGTTATGTGAAAGATTCAATGTTGTACTCCATTGAAAATCCTTCGTCTGAACGGGAATGGCGTTAATACTAACTTCAATACCCTTGTTAGTAATATCACCTACATTAGCCCACATTGTGCCGTATTGATATTTGCTAGTAGAAACGGCATAATCAAGAATCAGATCAGAAGTCTTCTTTACGTAATATTCAACGGTTGCACCCAAACGTCCACCTAAAATAGAGAAGTCAACACCTACGTTGAACATGGAAGTTGATTCCCACTTCAGATCTGGGTTAGAGTTACGCAATGCACCGATGGTACGATAATCTGTAGCAACGCCATTAGCATCTACATATGTAAACCAACCAGTACCACCATAAACCATTTGCGGCAGATAAGGGTCAAATCCCAGTGAGTTACCACTGACACCGTATCCAGCACGAAGTTTTAAGTCATCAAAGCCCCAACCTTTGGCAAACTCTTCTTCAGAAATACGCCATGCAGCAGAGAATGAGGGGAAAGTTGCCCAACGATTATTAGCACCGAAAGCTGAAGAACCGTCGCGACGTACAGTAGCCTGGAACAAGTACTTACTATTGAAGCTATAGTTGGCACGTGCATAGAATGAAATCATACGCAATGTACTTTCTGCAGAAGACCATATGCCATTGATACCATCCATTCTATTGGCCAAACCTAAGTTTTTGTAACCCACTACATCGTTATAGAAATCGTAAACAGTCAATCCATAACCATCAGCCTTGGTTGTTTCTTCCCAAGAATAACCGAGCATGACATTCAGTTTGTGGATATCATTAAACGTCTTATCATAATTCAAATAAGTTTCAAACACTTTCTTGTCATCCATAGTAGTACGACGGTGAGCCTGACCATTATCTTTAATATTAGTCAACTGAGTCTGAGAAGTGTGATACTCATCCCACAAGAACTGTTCGTTCTGGTAAGACAGTGTTGCATTCCATTGCAGACCCTCCATAATGTCCAAAGCTGCCTTGGCAGTTCCTTGCAATTTCTTAGTCTGATGGTGGTAAGTATCTTCATTAATCAAAGACATTGGATTGTAATTCTGAGAAACACCTTCGTATCTGAACCAGCTTCCATCTTCATTGCGCACAGGAACCAACGGAGAATAGTAGTTCATAGCATCGTAAACACTGGTATTGTCACCGCCAGTCTCAACAGAGTTATTATTGGTGATGCTGGCATTCAAGTTCATAGACAATGTCAAACGGTCATTCAGAGCTTTTGTCTGTACAAAAGCACGACCAATGAGGCGATCCATGTCTGTACCCTTAATAACACCTTGTTTTTCCATGTAATTAATGCTGGCTGTATAAGAAGTTGTTTCGCTACCACCACTGATAGATACGTTGTGGTTGTGAGTGAACGCCGTGCGTTGTACCTCCTTCTGCCAATCGGTATTACCGCCAAAATCATTATCAATAGTGAAATCATTGGCTTTGGCATACGCACGTAAATCGTCTGCAGTCATCATGTCAAGGTTCTTCATCACCTTGTCTGCTGCAATGTAAGCACTGTAAGTAACACTCGCCTTACCAGCCTTACCTTTCTTAGTAGTAACGATGATCACACCATTGGCTGCCTTTGAACCATAGATTGCAGTAGCAGTTGCGTCACGCAATACGTCGATGCTTTCAATATCTTCAGGAGCAATCAATGCCAATGATACACCCGGTACACCATCTACTACATAATAGGGTTCCATAGCTTCACCACCGCGCAATGAAGAAGCACCACGCAAAGTGATAGAAGAAGTTCCAGCATTCGGGTCACTACTCTGTGTAATAGTCAGACCCGGTACTTTACCTTGTAATAACTGTGCAGGATCTGTATAAGTACCAACATTCAATTTGTCTGCCTTTACAGTGGTAATAGAGCTAGTAACATCCTTACGTTGCATGCTACCGTAACCGATAACCACTACTTCATCCAATGCTTGGAGATCTTCCTGCAGGGCAATGTCAATAACATTTTGATTTACGACTACCTCTCTCGTTGTAAAACCAATATAGGAAAATATCAGTGTTTTGCCCTTTCCTACATTGATACTGTACTTTCCGTTAACATCAGTGATACTACCATTAGTAGTGCCTTTTTCAAGAACATTAACACCCGGTAACGGCGCACCTGTTTTGTCGGTTACGGTACCCGTCACCTTGTTCTGTGCAAATGCTAAGGTACTGCTTAGCAAGAACATGATGAGAAACAAACTCTGTACCCATGTTCTCTTTCCTTTTAATTGTACATTCAGCATAAAATAAAGTTTTAGTTAAAAAAACAGTTTTTATTCTCATTTATTATTGTTCACACTCTCTTTTTCGGCTGCAAAAGTAGAAATCACATGTTACATCTACATTTCATAATTATTTCAAAATATGTACAACCGTTTAACAATCAGATGATTATAAAAACAACAAGCCTATTTCTTCACTCTTTCAACAATACTGCTAAGTGTAAAGAAACAGGCTCCCGACGACATTGCCATTTAACAATAGGCAACAGATCAATGGAGGAAATACATTCATTGCTGTTTCCATAGTTCATTCTTAGATTTCAGTTGTCGCAAAGATATGATAACGTACATACAAGCAGGGGGAAAATAACGCAAAATAGGAGGAAAATAGTAAACCTATCATTCTTTTCCATCAGTTATATTTCACCACAATATACTGAATATCAAAACAGTGCATTTGTTTACTATTTTACTCCTACCTCAAATTAGTAGAGAAAAATGTTTTTGATAAAAGCCACACACACCTCACTGTATCTGCCCACGACTTCTCTGCCTGTTTTTTAATTGCCATAAAAGTAAAAGAGAAACAAAAAACTAACAGCTGAAAAACGGAAAGACTAAACAACCATACAGCATCAGTTAGTGCAGTAACACTACTCTAAATGCACTTCTCTTTCTGCATAGTTCGTACCTAAAAATAGATATTTATAAGATTCTGCGGGTAAAGTTTCACCGTAAGCGAATGATAATAAAGATGTTGTAATGCAAAGAATGGATACGCGGACTACACGGAATGAGCGGATGAACGCGGATTTTTATTATTCATTCAATTCTCATTGAACGGGCGTGAAACGTTATCTTTCACCATATCCTACTGTGTTTCAGTACGAAAATCCTCCGGTGACAGCGTGAAGGCTATTTTCCACTTTCTTCTTTTTATCCGTGTGAATCTGCCCCATCCGCGTATTCCGCGTATCCATCCTTCACCCTTTATCCATTCTTAATTATTCATTTTTCATTTCCAAAGTCCTACTTGGTGGATGTAACTACCTACTTTAGACAAACAATATCAATAGTTAGCCAGTGTAACAAGCAATGCCAGCAGGTTTGAAAAGCAATGCCGCCGCATCTTACAACCAATTCCATCACCGCATAATGCAAGTAACTCCCGTGAGTATTGCAAGCACGGCTCGCGAACCGTACAAGTGTTGCTCAGGAGCCGTACAAGTGTTGCTCAAGAACAGGAACTTTCCCATTCCATCAACAATTCATCGGCAAGATATTCATCACTGAGGCAGTGCATATCTGCTACCCCATTGCTGATAAGTTTATAAGTATCTGAATTATAGAAAAAAGCGAGTGCTTCTTCGTATGGAATCTGTAACCTATCGGCAAACAGACGGACAATGCGTGCATATTTCATCTGCAAGACTATCTTATCAGCCAACATATCCACCTCCTTCCGGCATTATTTCTTCAGCTTTTACAAAATGTAAGTGATGCGAAAGTACATGTTGATCCGCTCACGCGAGTGATACACATCTGGATTCTCTATGACGATGTCCGAAGCATGATACAGTTTCATTTCAATACTCCTTTCTCTTTCATGTATGAAAGCAAGTCTTCCACAATATACTCTTTGCTGAACGTATGCAACACATCGTATCCCGGAAGCAGATATCCGGTAAGGATACCCGATGAACGCAGCATGCTATAGACTTGTCCGGCACTCATTTTCAGTGCATCAGCTAAACTCCCGACACAAAACGTTGTAAAACATAATTGTTCAAAATTCATAGACTTACAAATTGATTTGCGGTATATGCAAATATAGAACTTATTCATCACATACAAACCCGTTATGATGGATTTTTTCGCTTTGCTCGCGAACCGTACAAGTGTTACTCACGAACAATCATTGCCAGCCCATGTTTTTCCGAATACTGGCGCACACCGTATCGAATCGGTCAATAAGTTGTAACCAACCGGGGACATCCTTGTTCATCCATCCCATAACGACAACCATCTCCCGATGAATCTCTTCCACACGATTCAAATTCCAGCAAATAGATTCATTATGAAAGGCAGTTTAGTCGAGAAAACTTTTTCAAAGAATGCTTTGTTATGTTCCATATCTTTTATACTTTTGTATCGCAGTCCCGGGCGTTCCTCTCCCAGCTCTCAGTTACTGGTGATGAATCCGGTTTTTTTTATGCCTGTTTACAAAGATATAATTATTTCTTTTCACCTGCTAACTTTCTATAATCCATATTCCTCCTTTAAACTACCGTTTTATGAGTTTAACAGCTACTCCCCGCTCCAACCGCCTGCACATTGTTCTGCTGGGCAAACGAAACAGTGGAAAATCTTCGCTGCTGAATGCGCTGACCCATCAGCAGGCAGCACTGGTGTCCGACGTTGCCGGCACAACCACCGATCCTGTCTATCAGGCCATGGAAGTACACGGACTGGGGCCGTGCGTATTCATCGACACGGCAGGCTTCGACGACGAAGGTGAGTTGGGTGCACTGCGTGTAGAAAAGACACAGAAAGTCATGCAAAAAGCCGACGTAGCCCTGTTGGTGTGCAGAGATGAAGAGGTGAAAGACGAACTACACTGGCTACAACTGCTGAAGGAGAAGCAAATCCCCACCCTGCTGGTGCTGAACAAGACCGATCTGCTCCCCCACGCCGAAACCGTGGCCGATGCAATAAGTGAGAAAGCCGGTGTACGTCCGCTCGTGGCCAGTGCCCGGACAGGCGAAGGAGTAGAAGAAATACGCGAAGCCCTGATACGTATGGCATCGGAAACGGTACAACCCGCCATCGTGTCGCATCTGGTATCAGAAGGTGACTTGGTACTGTTAGTGATGCCGCAAGACATCCAGGCACCCAAAGGCAGACTGATTCTACCCCAGGTACAGACGCTGCGTGAACTGCTCGACCGGAAATGCATGGTGATGAGCTGCACCACCGACAAGCTGGCCGACACGCTGCAAGCCCTGTCGCGCGCGCCGCAACTGATCATCACCGACTCGCAGGTGTTCCGCACCGTATATGAGCAAAAGCCTGCCGAAAGTCTGCTGACGTCGTTCTCCGTCTTGTTTGCCCGGCAAAAGGGAGACATCGACTACTATCTGCAAGGCGCGGCCAGCATCGCCCGTTTGGGAAAGGATGCCCGCATCCTGATAGCTGAAGCCTGCACTCATGCTCCGCTCTCGGAAGACATTGGCCGGGTGAAACTGCCCCGTATGCTGCGCAAGCGTCTGGGAGAAGGTATACGCATCGATATTGTATCGGGAGCCGACTTCCCCGACGACCTGACGGGCTACGACCTCGTTATTCATTGCGGTGCGTGCATGTTCAACCGCAAGCACGTCATGAGCCGCATCGAAAGTGCCCGTCGCCAAGGAGTGCCGATGACCAACTACGGTGTAACCATCGCCTGGGTGAACGGCATACTGGACAAAATCGTCATTTGACGTCCCCGCCCTGTGCAGGTGCCACTTGCTGCCAGAAGCGTTTCACGTCTTCCCAACGATAGAACGAACCTTCTACACTCGGAATGGGAAGTTTAGCTTCGTGCTCGTTCAGCAGAAAACGTACCAGTACATCCTTTCCGGAGGCGCGATAGAAGACAAGCTGCAAATTGGCTCCCATTGGCGAGACCTTATAGTCCTGCCAGGCCAGATGAAACTTATCTATATCCGCTTCCTGATTTGCACAGCCCTCCATCTGCATCAGGGCCAGCAAGCGGATGAGATGGGTATCGTGTCCGAAGCGTAAATCAGCATCCGTACTTCCGCCACTGATGGCTGCGTCAGCTTTCACTACAATATCGTTCAACAGATTGGAAGCACAGCGCGGCATCACTCCTCCGTTGAGCGGAGCAGCGGCATTGCACACATACATGCGGGCATTCACCGTCCGCCAGAAGTCGCGCAGTTCGTCGTACTGAAAGAGGTCGTAAAACGACACTTGCCCGCACAAATCCACATTCTGCATGTCGGCAGCAATCCAATAAAGCGACGTCATGACATCGGCCGACTGTTTCTCCGAAAAGTTTTCGGCATGCAGAAACAGCGACTTCATTAACCGGGCCGGACGTATCATACGCCTTTCGAAAGCATGAAAATCCTTGCGCCAAGTTGCTTGTTCGGAACTAAAAGCCTCACCTTCGGGCGAAGTATAAGCGATGTAGTTCATATACTCGCCATAAGCACGGCGTGTGATGCGCAAGGAAGGGTTCTGTTCTTTCAGTCCGTCGGTAAAATAACTCATGCTCATTGCACAACGGAGCGAAGTGGAAGAACGCGCATCGACCACCGCACTGTCGCGAAACACTTGCGGAAAATTACGGTACATGCGAACGGCAATGTCGTGATGCTGCCGTTCACCCAACGGCGTGATGTTACCACTGCGTCCGCGGGCATCATCCCACACACGATGCAGACGCAGACGGACATCCTGTCCCAAAGCCGTCAGCTGATTGTACCGGTACAGTGAATCGAACAGACTGACCATCGCCACATAACGCACATCGTCCGTCATCCAGCGCGACCCATGACGGCCGTAATGACTGATGTAAAACGGCTCATATCCTTCGGGAGCTGGTACAGGCGCTTCTGCCGGAGCCGGATAAGCATAATAGATACTTCCCAACTGTTCGGGTGTAGGACGGTTTTGCGAAAAAACCATCAGAAAACTGCAAAAAGCGTATATTGTAATCAGTAATCGTTTCATATTCTGTTTTTTACCAATAGACATTCAAATTCAAAAGTAGTTGTTATTTTCAGTCAGAGATTACACGAAAATTCGCGGATAGCCTTTCTCAGTGTCTTCCCGCGTAATCCGTACCCGAAAAAAGCGGGATACAATGTATCTTTTCACGCCTTCCCTCTTTATGCAGAAACCGGTCGGTTCATTCAATCACCACATTGTGAGCATTCTTCTGCATCACACCGTCGGCAGCCTTGTCGGGCTTGGTATCACCCCACATGATGCGCGAATCTTCTATATAAATGTCTGAAGCCGTATCGATGTAGAAACCGTACGTGCTATCATGTACAAAACCTTCGCCCAGACAGGGACGCTTGTCGTAGATTCCTCCGGGATAGCCGGTACGCTTGTATAGCAACACATCCACGTCCTTGAAGAAAATGTGATTCACCTTGCCCGGTACATCTCCGCCTACAAACACGCCGTTCTCGCTGGTACACTTGATATTCGTGAAGTAAATACGGCTCACCTCTCCGCAACGTCCTTCGGTAGCTCCCTTCGGAAAACGCCAGCCGGCATCCTTGTGATTGCCTACGGCACGCGGATAAGAAGTCACATAGATAGGCTCGGCCTTGCCCCACCACACATCGGAAAAGAACTGGCAGTCGATAAGCATATTCGAGAAAACAACGTTGGTCACCGTGCCTTCGTCACGGTTCTGAATACCGACTCCACGGTTGCTGCCCCGGATGATGCAATTGTTGAACAGCACGTTGTTGATAACATCCATATTCTCCGACCCGATCTTGATGGCACACGAACGGGAAGTCATCACACAGTTGCTCACCACAATGTCTTCGCACGAACCGTATTCTTCGAATTCACGTCTGTTTTTCAAGCAGATGCAATCATCGCCCGACTCGATAAAGCAGTCGGCGATGCGTACCTTGCACGAGTGGTCGAGGTCGATGCCGTCACCATTGCGGATTTTCAGGTTATTGAGTAGGGAAATACCTTCGATCAGCGCATCGTAGCAACCCACCAGATGAATGGTCCAGTAGGCACTGTTGCAGATGGTTACATCCCTGATTACTATCTTCTCGGCATTGATAAGGGTCAGGACATGCGGACGCGGATCGAAGTCCGTCACCGGTTTCAGTTCGTACGAATCCTCCAGTTCCTTCCCCATAAAGGCTACCCCGTTACCGTCGATGGTACCTGTACCCGTAATGGAAAGGTTTTTCAGATCTTTTCCGCTGATCCACATCATGCCTTCACCACGGTTCTCGCCAAAAGCACTCTCGGTGTAAACACTTTCGTCAGGATTGGCCAACAGGCGCGAGTTGGGCTCCAGATGAAAATTGACATCCGAAGCCAACTTCAGCGGACCACACAGAAAGGTATGCCCCGAAGGAAGCAATACGGTTCCGCCTCCGGCGGCACTACAGGCATCAACAGCCTGCTGTATGGCAGTTGCGTCGTCGGTCTTTCCGTCTCCCGCCGCTCCATAGTCCATCACGTTGTAAACTCCGTTCTGCCGTTGCTGGCACGCATTCAGCAGAAACAGACTGAACAGGACAAGAATCAAATGTTTCGTTCTCATATATCGTAAGCTCGTTAAAAGTTTAATCGGTTGTTCGGATATTATCTACCTGCTCGTATCGAAAAGCCGGATACTGGCTGCCCGGTGCACAGTCGCCGTAAGTCCGTACTAATTGCAGTCCGTCTACATGACGGAACAGGTAAGCACTCTCCCAAGTAGGTTCGGGATGCTGCATGTTCCAGTTCACTTCGCAGTCAATTAGCGACAGCTTATCGACTCCGTCGAACAGGAACCCATTGCGCGAACGCTTGTCCACCGCGTCTTCCGGCTCCATAAACAGCTGCACGTCGTTCAGGCGAATGTTTCTGATCCGACGGCTGAAGCCTTCAAGACGGATGCCACTCTGTCCGTGAGCGATGATGTGACTCAGAGTCACATTCTCGATGGTGCCCGACGAACCGTCTCCCCGCTTCTGCACGGTAAACCAGACGGGGTCTCCGTTTCCCCACCAGAAGGTTTCTTTCCGGCAGGTAGAGATGGCGATGTTCGAAAACAGGATGTTGCGGGCACTACCACCGTCGCGGATAATCATATTCAATCCACGGTTTGCCTTGTCAATGACACAGTTGGAAACAGTAATATTCTCGAAATCGGCATGCGACTCCGTGCCGATCTTCAACGCAGCCGACGAAGAGGTCAGCACGCAGTTGGTTATGGTAATCTGACTGCAAGGCAAGGTCTTGCCTCCCTGTCGGGTTGTCTTCAGGCAAAGAGCGTCATCGCCGGTATCGATACGGCAATTGCTCACCATAACATGACTGCATCCGTCGATGTCGAGTCCGTCAGCATTGACTCCGTTATGACGGTTGGAAGTGATGTAAACGCCATCTACCGTCACCCGTTCGCACCATTGCAGATGTACGGACCAGAAAGAAGACTCGACCACCCGGATGTCGCGAATGGATACACCGGTGCAGCCAACAAAGCTGATGGCTCCCGGACAAGGCGGCACTTTACGGAACTTGCTCTGATAGTCGACTCCGTAACGGGCGGCATTGGCTATCTCCCGACCGGTAACCGAATCGGTAACAGCAGTCTGTGGCTTGCGCCGATAACCGATGCGTTCGGCACGGCAGTGCAGGGTTCCCGTTCCCGTCACCGAAATATTCTCGGCATCGAAAGCCCCCAACAGGACTTCACTTTCGCCGGTATCGGCCGCCCCTACTTTACGTCGGAATCCTTCATAGTCGGACACTTTCCGACTGGCATAAACGGTGGCACCGGCATCCAAATGCAGGTTGACATTGCTTTTCAGTATGACCGTCGTACACAGGTAATTGCCGGCAGGCACCCATACCGTTCCTCCGCCGTCGGCAGCGCAGG
>NZ_FR883073.1:19161-22467 GCF_000435115.1 Bacteroides sp. CAG:633
CCGTCGGCAGCGCAGGCATCGACTGCCCGCTGGAAGGCCCCGGTAGAAAGCAGCGTAGTATCGGAAACCGCGCCGAACGCAGTCACATCGTACACCGGAGCATGTCCGCCTCTGGCATACAGGAACAAAGGGATAAACAGCAACAGGGACAGACTGGCAGATATTCTATGTATCATAAGCATAAACATTCGTTCAATCAATTACATTACAGAAGGCGGACAGTCGGCCGAAGCACTGCCCCAAGCAGTGTTAGGCTTATCGCCCATGACAAACTCCATCGTTCCTCCCCGCAGAATATCCTCGTGCGAAAGGTAATTCTTCGTATAAGGACGTCCGTTCAGACGGACACTTTGTATATAGATGTTCTTCTCGGAAGCATGAAGCGCCTTCAATATAAATGTACGTCCGTTCTCAAGATGTAACGCTGCTTCGCTGAACGAAGGACTACTCAATATATAATAAGGTGTGCCGGGACATACGGGATAGAAACCCAAAGCGGCAAAGACGTACCAGGCTGACATCTGTCCGGCATCGTCGTTGCCCGACAACCCACCGGGTGCCTGCAGGTACTCGGTCTGCATGATGTGACGAACCGCCTGCTGGGTCTTCCACGGCTGTCCGGCATAGTTGAACAGAAAGGCCACCTGATGACAAGGCTCGTTGCCATGCCAATAGCGTTGTTCGCTGAACATGGAATCGAGTTTAGCGATGAATTTGTCACGCCCTCCCATACATTCCATCAGACCGTAAGGGTCGTGAGGTACATACCAGGTGTAATGACAAGGGGCTCCTTCGGTGATGAAGGAAGCAAAACGGAACGCATTATCGTCCGTAAGGAAACTGCCGTCGGCCCGACGCCCTTGTGCATAACCGGTACGAGGATCGATGACGTTGCGATAATTGCGGGCACGAGCCAGCAAACTGTCTGCATCGGCTGTCTTGCCCAAAGCTGCAGCGACCTGCGCCAGAGCAAAGTCGTCGTAAGCATACTCCAGCGTACGCGATACCTGTTCCCTTGTATGGAACGCATCGGGAACAGAATCTTCAAGCGGAATGTATCCGTACTTCAGATAGGACTTCAAAGCCCTGCGCCCCATACCGTCACGGTATTCGCGTACATCGGCGGGTAATTGAAAAGCGTTCTTGCGCATGGCCTCGTACGCCTTGTCAATATCGAAATTACGGATTCCCTTACAATAAGCATCGGCCAAGGTAGCAATGCAGTGGTCGCCAATCATGGCAGCCGTGTAGCTGTTCCAGCACGGGAAAATAGGAAGCCACCCACCCTGTTCGTACTTCCAGACAAGCGACTGCATCATATCGCCCGCCCGTCCGGGGGTCAGCAGATTGACCAACGGATGCAAGGCACGATACGTATCCCACATGCTGTAGTCCTCGTAATAGGTACGTCCGGCAGGAAGCTGACGTACGGGAGTACCGGTAGCAAACGAAGGATAACGGCCGTCGGCATCGTTGAACGTGCGCGGCAGGAAAGAAGCCCGGTATAAGGCACTGTAGAATTTCTCTTTTGCTTCGCGGTTGTCGGTCTGCACTTCGACAAGTGCCAACCGATGTTCCCAGATATCTGTCAGTTCACGACGTGTACGGTCAAAATCCCAATGGGGAATCTCGGCTTCAAGATTATTCATGGCTCCTTCGGCACTAACAAACGAGGAAGCAGCCTTAACCAACAGGTTCTCGCCTTCGTTCACATCGAATTCGACATAGGCACCGATACCACAGGCATTGCCTATAGCCTCACGAGCCGGGAATATGGAATCGCCTCGGAATACGCCGAAGCCTGTTATCTTCTTCTGGAAACGAACCACAAAATGTCCGCTATATCCGGCAGGCTCTCCCCAGCCCTGATAGATACGATGGACGGGATTGTAACCGCTGATGACGTTGTTCACAGTATCGACCGAGATAAATCCCTGCCCTTCATCGCTGTTCGGATTGACAACCAAATAAGCTTTACCGCTTTTCTGATAAGTGAAACGGAAAATGGACGAGCGCGAACGTGCCGTCATCTCTGCTGTCAGAGCCTCATCGGGCAAGGAAACGGCATAATAGGCAGGAGTGGCCTGCTCGGTCTGGTGCGAGAAACGGGTTACACGTGCTTCGGGCATGCACCGCAAACGGCTAAAAAGCGGCATCAGGGTCATGGAACCGTAATCCTGTGTGCACCCACCCACAATCCAATGCGAATTGCGGAACCCCTGCAAAAGGCTGTCGGCATAATAGTAAGGAGCAATGCATTTCTCTTCGGTGTCGCGAGTCTGCGGAGTCCAGAAATTCATTCCGTTGGGTTCGAGTACTGCGGGCAACGCCTGTCCGTATTCCTCGGTATTCTTTCCAAACAGTCCCGCCGTATGCGTCACACTGGGAGCCGTACCAATCCGCGTATCAACATATGGCAGACGTTTTTCCTCCGCACTTTTCTCCGAACAAGCTGCACAAAAGCCTGCAACGGAAAAAATACACAAGACACTATATAAACGGATTCCTGTCATAACACTTTGCTCTTTCTTTTCAATTCTTTCTATCGAGAATATTCTACGATCTGCTTATAACTTGATATATATTTTCTTTTTGTACAGCCAATATCCGCATCCTCCCATTACCAGCGCGAAGAGCAACGAATAACATGCCGAAGCCAGATAAGGATCGGAAATGCACGAGTGAATGACTCCGTAAACGACAGGCTTGCTTTCCGTAGCACTTATCACAATAGCTGCCACTTCGCTCAGCACATACAGGAACAACGGATTGACTCCGAATACTTCGAAGAAGCGACACCAGTCTTTCTTTCCTTTCAGATCAATGAAGTAGGTCAGTGTAGCCTGAAGCATGGCTGCAAGTCCACAAGTGACCAGTACAAAAGTAGGCGACCAGATACGCTTGTTCAGCGGGAAAGCTTCTGTCAGCAAGAAGCCTACAACCATCAGCAGAAAGCCTGTAACCGCCAGCTTCAGGATTCTTGTTTCCAATGAAATGCCTTTCTTCAGCATCAGTGCTCCACAGCAGAAGCCTATCAGTGTGTGAGCAATGGCAGACAAGGTACTGACTAACCCTTCAGGGTCAATCGGGCTCTTCCGGTAAAGGTGCTCTGTCCCTAAAATACCACGATCGGCAACAGACAGAATATTGGTCTCGTCACACGCATATCCATTGCCCATACAGAGCAAAACAGCATAGCCCACCAACAATATGCCTGCAATCCATGCCAAACGTTTATGATTGACATACAATGCCAGAAGTGAAGCTACACAATAGCACAAAGCAATGCGGGGCAGCACTCCAGTC
>NZ_FR883073.1:22483-48393 GCF_000435115.1 Bacteroides sp. CAG:633
GCAGCACTCCAGTCAATCGTAAATGGGCAAAGGGAAAGAAATCGCCTTCACAAGCAAAATCGAACCAACCGATGGCCCATCCGATAAGCAGAATGAGCACGGTACGCTTCAGTATCTTCCGGATGACCGGTGCTGAAGGCTGAAAATCGAACTTGCGAAGCGCAATGTATGTGGATATCCCCATAATGAACAGAAAGAAGGGAAATACAAGGTCGCAAGGAGTCAGGCCATTCCATGCAGAATGGCGCAACGATTCGTAAGACTGACTGCCTCCGGCATTGTTGACTACGATCATACCGAACACCGTCAGTCCCCGCAATACATCCAACGACAAGAGTCTTTTCTTTTCCATCATTTAAATACTTTGGCAAACACTTCTTTGGCTACATCGATGCAATCGCCTTCGGGTGCTGAAGTATAAGGATTTGATGCTAGCGTCCAAGGCTCTTCCATAGCATAAAAGTCGAGAGTTACGGCTGGTTTTCCGTCCAGTTCGTCCTGCAAGGTTTTCCAATAGGCTTCCCAGCGTTTATAATAGAAATCGCGTAAAATACCGTTCCATTCTTTGTGGGCATAGTCGCGCAGACCGCCTTCGTCGGCACAGACACGATTGCCCCATGTGGTAATTTGCACACGGGCATTCCATTCATAGAGTTTCTTTTCTTCAGGAGTATTGCCCAATTTGCGTGCCTGCTCTATCCAGCGTCCGACACGGAACTCGCTCCGTGTACCCAACAGACGATCCTGCAACAAGAGCATATCGAGGAACTTGCGGGAATCGGCTGCAAAACTTTTCTTGTCGAAGCTCTTATAATCTGCTATCGTACGGTTATAAACGATGCGTCCTTTATCGGCAATGGCCTGACGAACCACGTCTATCAGATCGTACTCGAAATTGTTGTTGCCACGATAACGGTCGGCCACTTCCAACAACAGGCGGGCAGCCTCTTCCGTCACTGTCGGGTCGTAATAGTTGGCCATCTTGGACCAGCTTGATACCTGGAAATTGTTCAGCGAAGGACGGCCGCAGAAAATGGATTCGTGAGGGCCTTGCTGATTGTTACCGAAAGGACAGTTATAGATGGTATTGGCCAGTAGGGTCCATGCCTGTTCGATCTTCTCGTCGCGTACCCCGTAACGGGCAAACAGATAGTCCTTCAGCCATGCTTCTTTGGTGAATTTCTCCGGACGCCAGGGTAACTCGCACATCAGTTCGAACATCATCGGATTGTTCTCACTTCCCTCCATTGTCAGACCGATACCCTTCAGATGGGTAGCCAACGGATTGTTTTTAGTCAGATAGAAATTATTGAGTAACTGATCCATACGCCCATGCAAACCTACATTCCCACCGAAATTCAGCAACATGCAGAAGATCCAGTCGTGCTGTTCGTATCCCTTGTCGCGCTTCCAGATAGAAGGTATTCCCCACATGGGACGGCACTCACTGAAGAGGTCCAAAATAAGCAGATCACCATTCTTCAGATTTTTCATCATTTCCGGACGCGGATTCTCGGTCCACCCCTGTACAACCCATACAGCCTTCGGATTGACTTTCTTCATGGCATTCATAATGGCTTTTCCTGCCGCATCGAAATCGACTGAAGTTGCATTCTCAGCTTCGTGGAAAGGATCCATAGAGTAGAAATCGGCTTTTCCGAACAAACGTTCCTGTTCGCTGTAATACAGATCGGCAATCTCGGCAAACCGTTCATCGGTAGGTTGCAGGAAAGCCGGACGGGTAAATCCGTTCCACAGATCAGATTTGGTCACATTCAGTCCCAACTTCACATCGGCATCGTGAGGCACCATGCCTGAATAACCGGGGAAGACAGGACGAATGCCATACTCGCGCATCCGTTTCAGAATTCTTTTCTGCAAAGCTTCCTGCTGCACATACCAAGAATCGGGATTCGGGCCACCCCAGCCTTCGAGGTTGTTCATCGCCCACCAGGCCAGAAAAGCGGGTCCGGCGATAAAGCGGTTCACTTCTTCCTTCGTGTAACCAAGTTTCTGAAGCATATTGAACCAGATACATTCCTGTCCTACTGCAGCCAAAGGCATGTTGATGCCATGCAAGGCCATCCAGTCAATCTCCTTTTCCCAGCGTTCCCAATCCCAGAAAGCCATTGTATAGGAATAAGTACAATAATTAAAGTCGTAACGAAGAGACAAATCCGTTTCGTGGCGTTCTTTCTGTCCGACAGGCGGCAGTACATCAGGTAACTTGGCAGTCATGCCATTCCATGACAACTGGATGCCTGCATAGTACTTCAGATACCAGTTGATACCTGTAGCTATATTCACATAGTTATTACCACGCACCACTACTTTATTGCCCCGTTGATCCAGTTCGAAGAAATCTTTCTCTCCCTTTTTCAACTCGATGGCAAACTTGCGTGAAGCACCCTTATCTATTCTTTCCAACAAACCACTAATGGGGTTGCCAGCCAGACAGAATGTATACACTGATAAAAATAAAAGGACGAAAACTGTTCTGATTTTCATGATAGTACTTAAGATTGATATTCTTTTCAGCAAAAATAAGTACTTTCGCCAATGGAATGGAGGAAAATAGAAAAGTTTAGGCAGAATATAGTAAAGTTCAACCCGACAAAGGCTATTTCTTCAGTAAGCTACTAGGCAAATAACCAAAGAATTCCTTAAAACACTTCGTAAAATACTTGGGGTCGTTGAAGCCCACAGCATAAGCAATTTCGGAAACATTGAAATCGCCCGTACTTTCCTGAATCATTTTCTGTGCTATGTTCAGACGGTAACCTTTCATAAACTGACCGATAGGTTGTCCCGTCAGTGCCTGCATTTTTTTGTTGACCATCGTTTTACTGTACCCCATGTCACGTACAAAGTTATCGAGCACATATTCCGAATCGCCATAGTTTTTCTGCATCAGCTCCAATGCCCGCGCAATGAAAACCTGATCCCGGGATTCTTCCTTCATGGGAAGGTCGTCCACATTGCTGCTGGCCGAAAACATCTTTTTATATTTCTGACGCAAATTCAGGATATTGCGAATACGCAGTAACAACATATCGGCATCGAAAGGCTTGCATAAATACTCGTCTACCCCAATCTTATAACTTTCTTTTTCCTGAGCTTCCGAACGAATGGCAGTCAGCATCAGGAAAGGTATGTGCGAAGTTGCCAGATTTTCCTTTATACGACGCGACAGTTCCAAACCATCCATCACCGGCATCATCAGGTCACTGACAATCAGATCGACGTTATGATGCTGTATGGTTTCAAGAGCTTCCTGCCCGTTTTCTGCTTCGAGTAGGCAATACTCTCTTTCGAGCAACGTACGGATATAGGAACGCATGTCCTTGTTATCTTCTACAATCAGAATAGTTGCTTTCTTCTGACCTCCCGTTAAATTTTCCCCATCCAGAATCTTTGCTTCTTCCAATACCTTTTTATCATCAACCAATTCTAGTTCTTCGCTTGGAACAAAAGGCATCAAGATGCGGAAAGAAGCTCCCTTACTATGATTATTGCGTGCATGGATAGTACCTTCATGCAATTCTACGATTTTCCGACACAAAAACAATCCGATACCCGTACCGCTTTGCCCGTACACCGGATACTTGACACTTTTCTTTGACTGAAAGAAACGGTCGAAGATCTTTTCCATATCTTCTTCAACAATACCATGCCCCGTATCGCAAACATCAATATAAAGCATTGGGGTACCATCCTTTCCACGTACAGACGCAACAAATACGTCAATGCGCCCCCGATCAGGCGTAAACTTAATGGCATTCGAAATGAGATTCACCAACGCTTTACGCATGTAAGCGGCATCAAGTAACACCCACGGAGTACTGACTCGTGAGAAAAAGCGGATCTCAATCTGCCGCTCTTTGGCAAATACTTTAAAAGGCAATAATAACTCGGACAGAAGAGCAACAAACTGACAAGGCTTCCTGTCCAATGTAACTTTGTCCATATCCAGTTTCCTGAAGTCCATCAGTTCGTTGACCAACGAAAGCAAATAACTGGAATTGCGCTCAGCAATCTGCAAATCTGCCTTCACATGTTCGTCGGTCACTTCTTTCAACGCATGCTCAATCGGTCCGTGAATCAACGTAACGGGAGTACGGAATTCATGGGTAATATTGGTAAAAAAGGCAATTTTCTCTTCTGTTACATCTTTCACGTGTTGTGCCATCTCCTCCAGCTGTCTGTTCTGAACAGCTAATTTCTGAGTACGCTCCTCAACCTTCTGTTCCAGTTCAATCCGTTGTTCGCGGAAGCGGCGTGTCTTACGTCGATAAAACCACCAGGCACCCAATACTGCCAGAATCAGAATCGAAAGGTAGAACCATACTGTCTTATAGAAATAAGGTATAATACGCACCTGCACTTCCCGAACATATTCAGACCAATGTCCGTACTCATCGGTAGCACGCACCTGCAATATATAATTTCCGGCAGGCAAAGCTGTATATCTGACCATACAATCTCCCGGCAATGTTTCATTCCATTCTTTTTCATAGCCTTTCAAACGATAAGCAAAACGAATCCGCCGGTTATTGCCATAATTGCATGTTGTCAATCCAATTGAAAAACGACTTTCACTTTCGTGCAAAGTAATTTTAGAAGCTTTCGTAACAGGCTCTTCCAAATAATTGCCGTCCAACGGATAAACCACATTTCCGGCCACAGTCAACGATGATAAACGCACTTCGGGAATGCCTGATGGTAACAGTTCATTTTCGGAATGAATAATAAGCAGTCCGCTGGTTGTTGCCAGATATAACAAATCGTTTCGCGACGAATAATAGATACCATTCCAATAGAACTGTGCAGTTGGCAAACCGTCGGACTGTGTATAGCTGATAAAAGTCATCGAATATGGATTGACTTTTGTCAGGCCCTCATATGTTACAATCCATAAATTGCCTTGTCCGTCTTCAGTCATCCCTAATACTGTATTGTTGGGAAGTCCGTGCTGCGTTGTATAGTTTTTAAAACTGAAACGTCCATTTTTGTCATCTGACAACTTATAAAGTCCGCTACCATTCCCTCCCAACCAGATATTGCCTTCATGGTCCTCCAGAATACTGTTTATCTTTTCAATCTTTCCCGATTCGGGATCATCCAGCTTATAACGCAGGTATGTATAATCGAAGCGTTTACGCGATTTGGCAAACGAAAACAAATCTATAATAAACACTCCCTGTGAAGAACCAACCCACAAACGTTTTTTCTTGTCTATCAGAAGTGCGTGAATTGATTCGAATTCGTTTGTAACCCTATCCAACAACACTCTACTAAAAGAATTTGTTTCACGATCGTAAAACAATACTCCACGAGTGGAACCAAACCAGATTCCCCGATTGATGGTATCCTCGCAAGCACTACTGATAAAATCGCCTTTCAACGTAGAAAATTCCTCACGGGTATATCGCTTGAATTTCCTTTCATCCGGTTTGTTCAGATCGAGGTCGTTGATACCAACTCCCCACGTATAAATCCACAAATGATTGTCTGCGGCTGTAAACAGACCGTTAATTGTATTATTACTGATCGAGGTCATATCACCCGGAGAGAACAAATATCGTTTATACGAATTGGTTGCCGGATTCCATTCTACCAATCCTCTCTCTACCAAACCAATCCATAAATTACCCGAAGCATCCTCGGTTATGGCATTAGCCGCCGCATGTTCACCTTCCTTGCCCAATAAAGGGCATGCCCACATTTCTGTCTGCAATCGTTTAGGTGAAAGCAGGTTAATGCCACCAGTCTCCGTACCTAACCAAATGGTTTCTCCAGAAGTAAATATACAATTGATGCCATTACAGTTAATGCCAGATCCATTTTGAGTATTACCTTGACGAATGAAAGAGAAAGTATCTGTATCACGATGGTATACATTCAATCCGTTCAGTGTGGAAACAATCAGATATCCCAATTCTGTCAGTTTGATATCCGTGATATAAGCCTGACTCAACATACCGGGACGGTGCGTAGAGTAACGGTATCTTTTCAGATTTTTGGTAGAATGATTGTATTTGAACAGTCCGCGATTGGAGCCAATCCAAAGAAAGTCCCCATCCATCAGTAAACAGGATATGCGCCAGTCTTCACTGAAAGGTACCAGTTCATCGGACAAAGGAACTGCCTTTAAAATATGGTTACCGACCTTTTCTATTATACAAATCTCATTATCAATGCCAGCACAGACAAAATCCCCCATATCCACCACAGCATGAATGGGTGAAGTGGCTTTTGACCTCAGTACATGATATTCACACACTTGCCCGTTAGCATCCAGACGAAGATGCCACAAATCATTGTTACATGCTATCCACAAATCATCTTTCTTGTCTTTGTAAATAGTATGAATAAAGCTATTTTGCAAACGATGAAGGATGGTATCAGAAGGAAAAGGAAGCCGGACGGAAGCGTATGTATTCAAGTCTATCAAATCGAGACCTCCTTCCGTGGCAACCCACAAACGCTTGAATTTGTCTTCACATAGGTGATGTACAAATCCGTTTTTCAAACGAATAGGATGTGTCTGGGAATTATAATTCAGAAACTGATAACCATCATAACGCGCAAGCCCGTTGTAAGTAGCAGCCCAAATATAGCCGTCAGAGTCCTGAATAATGTCTGTCACAACACTATAAGGAAGTCCAAAACGTTCGGTTATGAAATGAAAGTTGTACCGGTTGAAGAAGCGGTCTGATTCGTTGGAATAGGCAGAGCATACCCAACTTAAACAGACTAATACAACCAGCAACTTCAATCGTCTCATAACCAAGCTACTTTTTCAAATCCAACCTTTCAGAAACGGAAATCCCGCTCTCCTTTTACGATCTGTTCCAAATATTCGGAAGCTCGGGTTCGTATGGCTGCATTCGGAACATGCTGCATCTCTTGCCTGATCATCCGCCTACCCAACTCACGGGTTTCTTCCGACGCATAATCCTCCAGATACTCCTGCAAGGTAATCAAGGCATTAGGCAAACAGCAATTGGCTATCTGACCGCTTTTTACCAGCGACATGAACCGGTCACCCGTACGTCCGGCACGGTAACAGGCTGTACAGAAGCTCGGAATGTAGCCCAGACGAAGCAACCAGTTGACTACTTCGTCCAGCGTCCGGGTATCGCTTACATCGAACTGAGCGGAATTCTCTTCCGGCAATTCGGGCGCAGCATAACCGCCCACACTGGTACGCGAACCGCCGCTAATCTGTGAAATACCAATGTCGAGCACTTTCTCGCGTGACTTCTGCGACTCTCGTGTCGAAATAATCATCCCTGTATAAGGCACACTGACGCGAATCACAGCTACAATCTTCTGGAAAGTCTCGTCGGAAATGGCATTCTCGAAGGTGCTGGCATCAATGTCGTCGGCTGAGCAGATACGGGGAACGCTGATGGTATGAGGACCTACGCCAAACGCTGCTTCCAAGTGTTCGGCATGCATTAGCAAACCTACAAAATCGTAACGATATGTATTCAGTCCGAAAAGCACTCCCAAGCCTACATCATCGATACCGGCCTGCATGGCACGGTCCATGGCTTCCGTGTGATAGGCATAATTGCTCTTCGGTCCACGCGGATGAAGTTTCTCATAATTTTCCTTATGATAAGTCTCCTGGAAAAGAATATAGGTACCGATGCCTGCCTCTTTCAGCTTGCGATAGTTTTCGACAGTTGTAGCAGCAATGTTCACATTCACCCGGCGGATAGCTCCGTTCTTGTGATGAATACTGTAAATGGTCTGTATCGACTCCAGGATATATTCTATCGGATTGTGCAAAGGATCTTCGCCGGCTTCGAGTGCCAGACGCTTGTGCCCCATGTCTTGCAAGGCTATCACTTCGCGGCGTATTTCTTCCTGCGTGAGTTTCTTGCGGGCAATGGTCTTGTTCTTTACATGATAAGGACAATAAACACAGCTGTTGACACAATAATTGGAAAGGTAGAGCGGGGCAAACATCACAATACGGTTGCCGTAGAAGCGCTGCTTGATTTCCTTGGCCAGACGGAAAAGTTCTTCCGTCAGATCCGGCTGGTCGCATTCGAGCAACACTGCCGCTTCGCGATGCGAAAGCCCGCGACACTCGCGTGCCTTCTCTATCAGCGAACTGATCAGTACACGGTCGTCCTTATGCTGACGGGCGTACTCCAGTGTATCAAGTATTTCTTCGTGATTGATAAACTCTGTCGCTATAGACGATTGGGGATTATAAGCCATTATCTTGATCCTTTCTTATCTTATTCTTTATTAAACATAGTCTCCTCTTCCATAATCGATGCGGTAACCGATACGATCCAATTCTTTCTGAAGAGCTTGCAAACCTTCTGCCGACTCGGCTCCCAAAGCAGCCTTATCGTTGTAAAGTTCGTACTTTTGCCGCACAGACAGCGGAGACAGATTGGGCATCACGACATTGGCACCTGCCAATATGCCACGATTCCGTCCTTCGGGCGACAAAGTTGCCAGAGCGGTAGTAGCCGGAATCAGTGCACGTGGATGCATCAACCGCAGAATGGACAACAGGCGCAGCGTCAGTTCTACACTTCCAGCCTTCTCAAGGGCAAAAGGTGTAGCATGATGAGGAATGAAAGGCCCGATACCAATCATCTGCGGAGCCAGTTCGCGGATGAAAAGCAAATCGGCTACAATGTCATCAACTGTCTGCCCGGGACTTCCTACCATGATGCCTGTTCCTGTCTGATAGCCAATATCTTTCAGGTCATGCAGACAGCGCAACCGGTTGTCGCGGGACATTTCAGCGGGATGCAGCTGACAGTAATGGGCAGCATTATACGTCTCGTGCCTGAGCAGATAGCGATTGGCACCTGCCCGGAAGAAGCGCTCGTATGCCTCGCGCGGCTTCTCACCCAGCGAAAGCGTGATGGCGCAGTCGGGATAAAGGGCACGGATAGCCGAAACGACATCCACAACGAAATCATCCGTCTGCCGCGGGTCTTCTCCACCCTGCAACACAAAGGTACGAAATCCCAGCGAATAGCCATGACGGCAACACTCTAAAATATCGTCCTTCCCCAGCCGATAGCGCATCACTTCAGGATTGCCTTTCCGGATGCCACAATAATAGCAGTTATTACGACAGTAATTGCTGACTTCAATCAGTCCCCGTACGTAAACCGATGTACTGAAACGGCTTTGTGCTACCCGACGGGCACACTCCTGCAGATATGCGGAAGCATCGCCGTCCGGCATCACCAACAAACTGCGTAAAGCTTCGGAGGACAGTGCCTCACCGCCCTCCAGACGCTCTACGTATTCCTTCAGCCGATTCTGTGAAGTCATCGTATCATTCTCCGTCTCTGTTTTCGTATGACTCGCGACGCTTCAGCAGTTCCTGATTGAGCTGGCGGCGTCCGGCCATAAAGTCGTTGTGGGCACTCGGACCCGAAATACAGCCACCCTCGCAAGCCATCACTTCGATGAAACGTCCCTGCACCTTGCCTGTCTTGGCAGCAGCACGCAGCAATCCGATGTTCTTCTTGTTCAGGTCGGCTACCTGTATCATAGGAATACCTTCGGCCTCCTTGCCTAAATAAGCTTTAATAGCTCCTGCTACACCTCCTGCCTGTGCGAAACCGTGTGCCTCGCGTACAGAAGTATAGCTTACGGCGTATGCCGGAGTCTGCTTCAGGTCAATGTGGAACCCTTCGAATACGGAAGCGATTTCTTCGAATGTCATTACGTAGTCTACGCACTCATCGCGACGTGCCTCCTTGCGTTTAGCCACACACGGGCCGATAAACACAACTTTTGCCTCGGGATAACGCTGCTTGGCGATACGGGCAGCATAATACATGGGCGAACCGGTAGTAGAAACATATTTCTTCAGCTCGGGCACATGCTTTTCGACCATTTCTATATATGACGGACAGCAGGACGTTGTCATAAACGCCTGTCCTTCTTCCAATTTTTCTTTCAACTCGGCAGCCTCGTGACTCACAGTATCCATGGCTCCCTGCGCAACTTCAATCACATCGGCAAAGCCTACCTTGCGTAATGCTCCGTACACTTCCTCGATGGTAGAATTGAACTGTCCCAAAACAGACGGAGCCGGAATGGCTACAACCTGTTCGCCTTCGCGGATAGCTTGCAGAATGTCGAACACCTGCGAAACCTCGAATATGGCACCAAAAGGACATGCGTTCAGACATTTACCGCAATAGATACATTTCGATTCGTCGATGTGCTCTACATTGTCCTCGTTCTTGCTGATAGCCTTTACCGGACAAGCTTCTTCGCAAGGCACAGGAATATAGACAATAGCATGATAAGGACAGTTCTGGTGACACTTACCGCAACTGATACACGTATCGTGGTCGATCATAGCCTGGCCGTTCTTCTTGAAACGGATGGCATCCTTCGGACAGTTCATGTAGCAACTGCGGGCCACACATCCCCGGCAAAGGTTGGTCACTTCGTAGTTCACCTGCACACACGAAGAACAAGCCTCATCGATCACACACAGAATATTCTCCTTCAACTCACGACGCTTCTCCAAAGCCTGACGGGCATACTCGGAAAGCGGAGTCAGTTCGTCTTTCTCGTCTGTCATGTCAAAACCCAGCAAGGGGAACATCTTATACTTGTACACAGCACGTTCCTTGTGGATACAGCAACGTCCCAACGGACGCGCACGACGAGGACTCAGTTCGATAGGCAGACGGTCAATTTCCTCGATTAAACGATTCTGATTCCAAAGATCAACAAGTTTCGCCAATAGTTTGTGGCGAACAATCATAACATTATTGGTGAAAGCCATAAATATTGAATGTAGTGAATGAATTAGAATTAGGGGTGCAAAGATAAGAATTATAGGTTTTTTAACCAAATTTCATAGTACATTTGTGCATCGCTATCTGCATACAAACCTGACGGGCGAATCATACTTGCATGAGGCGTGAGCCGCACTTGTGTTGCTCGCGAGCCATGCAAGTGTTGCTCACGAGCCGTGCAAGTGTCGCTCGCGAGCAACACAAGTGTCTCTCAACGGCTATAAAAGTATACTGTATTACAGCTACTTATAAAAACGAAAATATCCTGCCGAGAACAGTCTGATTACTGCCCCGACAGGATATTCTTATTTTATCCGTCGTTCTTCAGAGAAACAATCTTATTTGCGGAAAGGCGGACGTACCACTACAGCCTTCAGCTTCCGGCCACGCATGTCGATACAGATCTCCGTACCCGGCTTGCTGTATTCCGGCTTCACATAGCCCATACCGATACCGATCTTACGGGTTGGCGACATGGTGCCCGAAGTAACCGTACCGATTTCCTCGCCTTCGGCACTGAACAGGCCATAACCATGACGGGGAATACCACGGTCCACCATCTCGAAGCCGACCAGTTTGCGCACTGTACCTTCCTGCTTCTGGCGCTCCAGCATGGCACGGTTGACGAAATTCTTTCCATCGACAAACTTCGTTATCCAACCCAAACCTGCCTCAATAGGCGAAGTCGTGTCGTCCAGGTCATTGCCATACAGGCAGAATCCCATTTCCAGACGCAGTGTATCGCGTGCACCCAGACCGATGGGTTTGATTCCGAATTCGGCTCCTGCCTCGAAAACTGCATCCCAGATCTTCATGGCATCCTCCGGATAGAAATACAACTCGAAACCACCTGCACCCGTATAACCGGTATTGGAAATGATGACATCCTTCACACCGGCAAACTCACCGTGAGTGAAATGATAATAAGGTATGGCCGAAAGATCGATCGAAGTCAGTTTCTGCAAAGCAAGAATGGCCTTCGGACCCTGTACAGCCAACTGAGCCATACGGTCGGAAGCGTTCTCCAACTCAGCTCCTTCGGTATTATGGCTTACACACCAGTTCCAGTCTTTTTCGATGTTGGAAGCATTTACTACCAACAGATACTTCTCGGGTTCGTACTGGTAGACAAGCAAGTCGTCGACAATACCACCATCCTCATTGGGGAAGCAACTGTATTGCACTTTACCCGGGGCATCGGCCGTAACGGGAGTCAAAGCAGCTACGTTGTTCGACGTTATTTTCTGCAAGAAAGCAAGTGCTTGAGGGCCTTTCACCCAAAATTCTCCCATGTGGGAAACATCGAATACGCCTACACCCTGGCATACAGTAAGATGTTCGTCGATAATGCCAGAATATTCTATCGGCATGTTGTATCCCGCAAACTCGTGCATCTTGGCACCCAGCGAGATATGTTTTTCGGTAAATGGAGTTGTTTTCATGATATTCTTAAAAAGTTTAGTGTCAGATTCTTATTTTGCCACGATTTCCGCAATTTTCACAATGACATTCATTGCCTTCTCCATGCTTTGAATAGGAACGAACTCGAAACGTCCGTGGAAGTTCAGTCCGCCGGCGAAGATATTCGGGCAAGGCAATCCCTTGAACGAAAGCTGTGCTCCGTCCGTACCACCACGGATGGCTTTCACGTGAGGTTCTACCCCTGCAGCCTTCATTGCCTCGAAAGCAATATCGATGACGTGCATCACAGGCTCAATCTTCTCGCGCATGTTGTAATATTGGTCATGCAATTCCAAAGCTGCAGTTCCCTCACCGTATTCGGCATTGATAAATGCAGTCAGACGTTCCATGCGCTGCTTGCGCTGCTCGAAACGGACACGGTCGTGGTCGCGGATGATGTAAGACACGGTAGTCTGCTCTACTTCGCCGTTCATACCAATCAGATGGTAGAATCCTTCATATCCCTCGGTATGTTCGGGCGTTTCGTTTTCGGGAAGCAAAGAAATGAAACGGTTGGCCACATGAAGCGAGTTCAGCATCTTGTTCTTGGCATAACCCGGATGTACATTGCGTCCTTTAAAAACTATTTTGGCCGAAGCAGCGTTGAAGTTCTCGAACTCCAGCTCGCCCACTTCACCTCCGTCCATCGTATAAGCCCAGTCGCAACCGAACTTCTCTACATCGAACTTATGAGCTCCCAATCCGATCTCCTCGTCAGGATTGAACCCGATACGTATCTTACCATGCTTGATTTCGGGATGTTGCTGCAAATAGACAACAGCCGAAACAATCTCGGCAATACCAGCCTTATCATCGGCACCCAGCAGCGTTTTGCCATCGGTCACAATCAGGTCTTCTCCCTTGTGATCGAGCAGTTCGGGAAAGCGCGAAGGAGAAAGCACAATGTTTTCTTCGGCACAAAGCACGATGTCCGTTCCGTCATAATTGGTCACCGTACGCGGCTTCACGTCTTTTCCACTCATGTCGGGGCTGGTGTCCATGTGGGCAATGAAGCCTACCACAGGCAATTCCTTGTCGACATTGGCCGGCAGCGTAGCAAACAGATAGCCGTTCTCGTCCAATGAGATTTCTTCCAACCCTAAAGATTCCAGTTCACTCTTCAAATACTCGGCAAACGTCATCTGCCCCGGAGTACTTGGTGTAAGTCCCGTCTCCTCACTTGACTGGGTATCGAAACTTACATACTTTAAAAAACGCTCTACTAAAGACATATGATTAACGGATAATATTAGTTTGTAAGTTCTTGAGTTTATGAGTTGAAATATAACTATTAACTTGCCAACTTAAAAACTCAAGAACTTAACCATGAATAATGCTACATTTAGAAACAGCTGCTCCCATCAAAACAGTGTGTACACAGCTTACATTTGGGCAAACCAATAGATTCGACCAGTGTTTCCAGCGTATTGAACTTCAATGAAGTCAGCCCAAAACGTTCGCGGATAATCTCGACCATCTTTTCGTATTCAGGCGAACCGGTAGTGGCGTACTTATCGAGGTTCTTGTTCTCATCGCCTTCCAGCTCCTTAATAATACGACGTGTAATCAATTCCAACGGGCTCTTGGAAGCCGTGAATCCGACAAACGGGCAAGCATAAATCAGCGGCGGACAAGCAATACGAATATGCACCTCTTTCGCACCACAATCATACAGAATCTTTACATTGTCGCGCAACTGGGTACCACGAACAATCGAATCGTCACAGAACAACAAACGTTTTCCCTGCAACATGGCACGGTTAGGTATCAGTTTCATCTTAGCCACCAGATTACGCATTTCCTGCTTACTGGGAGTAAAGCTGCGCGGCCACGTCGGTGTATACTTGGATATAGCACGATGATAAGGTACTCCCTTACCTTCGGCATATCCCAAAGCCATACCTACGCCCGAATCGGGAATACCGCAGGCACAATCCACCTCTGATGTATCGGTCTGTCCCATCTTCAATCCGCTGGTAAAACGTGCTTCTTCTACATTAATACCTTCGTAGCAGGAAGTAGGGAAGCCGTAATATACCCACAAGAAAGAACAAATCTGCATTTTATCTTCAGGCTTACGCAACTGTTCCACACCATCGGCACGAAGACGGACAATCTCTCCCGGTCCTAAATAACGGTCAATCTCATAATCCAGATTGGGGAAACTGCTTGACTCACTGGTCGCTGCATAAGCTCCTTCTTTTCGTCCTATAACGATAGGAGTACGTCCCCATTTGTCACGGGCAGCAATAATGCCATCTTCGGTAAGCAACAGCATAGAGCATGACCCTTTAATACGCTTGTAAACATTCTCAATGCCTTCCACAAAGTTCCGGCCTTGAATGATCAGCAAAGCCACAAGTTCAGTCTGATTGGTCTGCCCCGAACTCAACTCGGCAAAATGCATATTATGGCTTAGCAGTTCAGCTTCCAGTTCGGCCAAATTGGCAATCTTAGCTACCGTAACAATGGCAAAACGTCCCAAATGGGAATTCAATATGATGGGCTGCGGATCGGTATCGCTAATAATTCCAATACCTGAATTTCCTTTAAACTTGTCCAGTTCGTCTTCAAACTTCGTCCGGAAATAAGTACTCTCCAGATTGTGAATAGAGCGTGCAAATGTTTTCTGTTCCGAATCAAACGTAGCCATACCGCCACGCTTTGTGCCAAGATGCGAATTGTAATCGGTTCCGTAAAACAAATCAGCCACACAACTTGCCTTGGCAACTGTCCCAAAAAATCCTCCCATAAATTCTCTTTATTTTTATTGTTTCACTATTTTATAATTCTCCAATCCCGTCTGCAGGAATTCTACGTACTTAGGTATATCCTCATCGTAAGAATACGACTTGTTCAACGGCTTACCTTCGTTGTCAATCAGCACATAGAATGGCTGGGCATTGGCACCGAACTTCACACGTTGCAGATAGCTCCACTTATCACCTACCGTACGCAATGTACGTTCCGTACCGTTTTCGACAATCTTTTGCGGCTGAGGAAGCGGGGTCTTATCGTCTACATATAATGTGATAAGTACATAGTCGTTACGGATAATATCACTGACTTTCTGGTCGGTCCATACAGCCAGCTCCATCTTACGGCAGTTGACACATCCATAACCGGTAAAGTCAAGCATGACAGGTTTACCCTGGCGACGTGCATATTCCATACCCAAATCGTAATCCATGAACTGGGCATGTACTTCGTTATTATAAAGATTAAAGTCTTGAGTCTTCATCGGCGGTGCAAAGGCACTGACAGCCTTCAGCGGAGCACCCCACAAACCGGGAACCATATAAACCGCAAATGCCAGTGAAGCCAGAGCCATAAAGAAACGGGGCACACTAACTTTGGTATCGTCGTCATCGTGCGGGAATTTGATCTTTCCCAACAGATAGAAACCCAATAAAGCAAAAAGAACAATCCACAAAGCCAGGAAAGTTTCACGATCCAAAATGCGCCATCCGTATGCCAAATCGGCTACAGAAAGGAATTTCAGCGCAAAAGCCAGTTCGAGGAAACCCAACGTCACTTTAATGACGTTCATCCAGCCACCCGATTTAGGCATCGACTTCAGCCATGACGGGAACAGGGCAAACAGCGTAAACGGCAATGCCAAAGCAATGGCAAAGCCCAACATACCGATAGCAGGAGCTATCACACTGCCCGTCGTAGATACCTGTACCAGCAAAAATCCGATGATAGGACCCGTACACGAGAAAGATACCAGCGATAAGGTGAAAGCCATCAGGAAAATACTCAGCAATCCTGTAGTCTTTTCAGCTTTACTGTCGACAGCATTGCTCCACTTGGAAGGAAGCGTAATTTCAAACGCTCCGAAGAAAGAAGCAGCAAACACAACCAGCATCAGACAGAAGAATATGTTGAATATTGCATTTGTAGAAAGAGCATTCAACGCATTGGCCCCGAAAATACCGGTAATGATCAGTCCTAACGCTACATAGATCACTACGATGGAAGCACCATACGTCCATGCATCACGAATACCCTTCTTCTTATCTTTGCTACGTTTCAGGAAGAAACTTACCGTCATGGGAATGATAGGCCATACACAAGGAGTGAACAAAGCAAGCAATCCTCCTACGAAACCCGTAATAAATATGTATACCCACGACATATCTTCCTGAGCAGAAGATGTTTCGCCCATTGCCTTCAATTCATCAATCACCGGCTTCCAAAGATCTACAGTACCCTCTGTCACCTTTTCAACAGGATCAACTGGAACTGCTTCTTCCGTTACGAGTTCCTCAGTGACCTGTGCCTGTTCCGTTGCAGCTGTATCCGTTTTCTCGGCAACGGAAGCTTTTCCGGCAGCCTTTCCAGAAAAATTAAAAGGCACTTGCGTAGGCGGAAGACAATTCTCGTCGTTGCAAGCACCATACTCCAGGAAACCTTCTATCTGATAGTTACCTCCGGTCAACTTCAATTTCTGTACAAACTGAGCTGTATGCTCAAAATAACGCACTTTCATTTCGAACATCTGGTCATAAGCTGATACTTCCTTACCTACAGGTTTCAGTTTACCAACCAATGATGCACCGGATAGTTTCTCGGTGTTGAATGTGGCAGAAATGGGGCCACCGTCACCTAACTCGGTAGAATACACATGCCAGCCGTTGTCGATAGTGGCCGAAAAAACAATCTCAACCTCATCGGCCGAAACATTCTTTAATTCAGTCTTAAACTTTACCGGTTCCTGAATCTGCGCCTGGGTCATCACGGCTAGAAGCAGCAGCAGAACCGAAAACAAACTTTTCTTCATCAGTTATTTCAATAATTACAAGGGTTTATCCAATTTCATAATCTACACAAGCACGGCTTTCCTTGACATGGGCAATCAGCTTGCCAGCAGCCACATGATCGGGGTGCGAAGCATAATACTTCACGTCGTCCAATGTATCGAACTCACTGTACAAAGCTATGTTCCACTCTTCCGAAGGGTTCATATTCAATCCAACTTCAATCTTCCGAATCACCGATATTTTGGCAGGAAGTGCTTCGATAGCTTTTTTAAAATTGTTCATTGCCTCTAACTTTTCGGCAGTCGGAGCCTCCTTTTTCAACTTAAATAATACTATGTGCTTGACCATAACTTTGTTATTTTAATGTTTTTACGTATATTTGTCAGCCGAAGCAGTTGTTTTCAGCAACTGCAAAAATACTTGTTTTGTTTCAAATATACATGTAAACGGATGTTAATAATAGGAATTGCAGGCGGAACCGGGTCAGGAAAGACCACCGTCGTACGTAAAATCATCGAGAGTCTGCCAGCCGGCGAAGTTGTTCTACTCCCTCAGGACTCATATTATAAGGACAGTAGTCATGTACCCGTCGAAGAACGACAGAATATCAACTTCGACCATCCTGACGCTTTCGATTGGGCACTACTTTCCAAGCACGTAGCTCTGCTGCGCGAAGGAAAAAGCATCGAACAGCCCACTTATTCTTACCTGACCTGTACACGCCAACCGGAAACCATCCACATTGAACCACGCCACGTCATCATCATCGAAGGCATTCTGGCTCTATGCGACAAGAAATTGCGCAATATGATGGACTTAAAGATTTTCGTTGATGCCGACCCCGATGAACGGCTCATCCGTGTCATCCAGCGCGATGTCGTAGAAAGAGGACGTACAGCCGAAGCTGTCATGGAACGCTATACACGCGTTCTGAAACCTATGCACCAACAGTTTATCGAACCTTGCAAGCGCTATGCCGACCTCATTGTGCCTGAAGGGGGAAGTAATCAGGTAGCCATCAACATTCTGACGATGTACATCAAAAAACACTTGAATCACTAATCTGTAACAAGAAAAAAGATGGGGAAACGACACCTGCTATTTCCGGCCGGCTTGTGCCTGTCGCTCCTGATATTTATATTATTCGGAAGTTGCCGTGGAAAACAAGGTTCGTCCGAAGCCGAAGCAGGCTTTGACGAACTACAACAGATCAAAGACAGTGGCGAACTGGTAGTACTCACACTATACAGTTCGACCTCTTACTTCAACTACCGCGGACAAGAAATGGGCTTCCAATATGAATTGGGCGAACAGTTTGCCAAAAGTCTGGGTGTCAAACTAAAAGTGAAAGTAGCCAGAAATGTGCACGACCTCATCCACAAATTACTGGCAGGCGAAGGCGACCTGATAGCCTACAACCTGCCTATCACCAAAGAATGGAAAGACAGTGTGACCTATTGCGGTGAAGAAATCATCACCCATCAGGTCGTTGTTCAGCGTAATAACGGGAAAGAACGTCCGTTGAAAGATGTTACGGAACTGATAGGTAAAGACATATACGTCAAACCCGGCAAACATTACGAGCGTTTGGTCAATTTGGATAAAGAACTGGGCGGAGGTATACATATCCACAAGGTAAGCAGCGACAGCATTACAATGGAAGATCTTATCACTCAGGTTTCACAAGGCAAAATCTCCTATACGATTGCCGACAACGACGTAGCACGCCTCAACCGAACCTATTACCCCAATCTGAATATCCAACTCTCTATTAGCTTTGACCAGCGTGCCTCTTGGGCTGTACGGAAAAGCTCTGTGCAACTAGCCGAAGCCGCCAACCGATGGCACAAAGAGAACATGACATCACCAGCCTACACGGTCAGCATGAAGCGATATTTCGAGCACAGCAAATCTGTGCCCCACTCTCCCATCCTGTCGTTACGTGAAGGGAAAATATCCCATTACGATCATCTGTTCAAAAAATATGCACCCCAGATAAACTGGGATTGGCGACTGCTTGCTTCCCTTGCTTACACCGAGTCCAACTTCGACAGTACTGCCGTATCGTGGGCAGGCGCCAAGGGCCTGATGCAGCTGATGCCTGCCACAGCACGCGCCATGGGAGTCCCGCCGGGCAAAGAACAAAATCCGGAAGAAAGTATCAAAGCCGCAGTAAAATACATCGCGTCCACCGCCCAGAGTTTTGCAGCTGTTCCCGAAGAAGAACAGACCAAATTTGTACTCGCAGCTTACAACTCCGGTATCGGACACGTACTCGACGCGATGGCTTTGGCCGAAAAATACGGAAAGAACAAATACATTTGGCAAAACAATGTAGAAAACTACATCTTACTGAAAAGCGACGAAGAATACTTTACCGACCCTGTCTGCAAAAACGGCTATTTCCGAGGAATCGAAACGTATAACTTTGTTCGCGAAGTGACCTCACGATACGAACAATACAAAAAGAAAATAAAGTAAAAACGCTTCCTTAAAAAACTCAAATGTTGCCTACCTTCTGATAGATAGTAGACAACATTCGGCATAAAAAAGGTCTCCAATACAAATTAATTTTATTATTGCGTCACAATTAAAAAACGGAATCGCAGCTTAAAACAGTTTCAGCCTGTTGGCACGCGCCTCTTCCAGTGAAACGGTTTTCACCTGCTGCTCTCCACTTTTTTCACGCAACTGGCGGTAAGTTTCGTCCAGCTCAGCCTGCAACTCACGTCTGGCATTTGCATTCATCAAACGGGCAGCCACTGTTGCATTCTGCGAAGCATCTTTCAAATAGATCACCGGAGCATGGTAGACCGGCGCAATCTTCAAAGCGGTATGCAGTTGCGAAGTAGTAGCACCACCAATCATCAGTGGAATATCAAGACCTGCTTTCTCCAGTTCCGCAGCCACATGAGCCATCTCTTCCAAAGAAGGAGTTATCAGACCACTCAGACCAATCATGTCCACTTTCTCTTCAACGGCACGTTGCACAATGACTTCGGCAGGTACCATAACCCCAAGGTCTACAATCTCGTAACCGTTACAAGCCATAACTACCGAAACGATATTCTTTCCGATGTCGTGCACATCACCTTTCACCGTAGCAAGCAGCACTTTTCCTGCTGAAGCTGCTCCGGCCTGCTTCTCCGACTCGATAACAGGTTGCAGAATAGCAACAGCCTTCTTCATGGTGCGAGCAGTCTTCACCACCTGAGGCAGAAACATCTTACCAGCTCCAAACAGATCGCCTACATGATTCATACCTGCCATCAGCGGACCTTCAATAATATCTACAGCCTTGGGATATTTCTGCAAGGCTTCTGCCAAGTCTTCTTCCAGATAATCGCCTATTCCTTTAGTCAGAGCATATTTCAACCGCTCTTCTACCGTAGTACCTTCCCTCCACGATTGCTGCGAACGAGTTACAGCCTGCACAACCCCATCTGCAGCAGCTGCTTTAGCTGCATCAGCCTCGGCCTTCAGACGTTCGGCCGTCTCAATCAGCCGCTCGGCAGCATCAGGCCGACGATTCAGCACCACGTCCTCAATACGCTCCAGTATATCGGCCGGAATGTCGGTATAGAGCACAGAAGTAGCCGGATTGACAATACCCATATCCATCCCCTCGCGAATGGCATGATACAGGAACACAGCATGCATCGCCTCGCGGATATAATTGTTTCCCCGAAACGAGAAAGAAAGATTGCTGACTCCACCACTGACGTGGGCGCCAGGTAAATTCTTTCGTATCCATCCTGCTGCACGGATAAAGTCGACCGCATAATTATTATGTTCCTCCATTCCCGTAGCCACAGCTAACACATTGGGATCGAAAATAATGTCGTGCGGATCGAACCCTGCTTTATCAACCAGCAAACGGTAAGCCCGCTCACACACAGCCGTTTTCCGTTCGAACGTATCAGCCTGCCCCTGCTCGTCGAAAGCCATGACTACCACAGCAGCTCCGTAACGACGAATGATACGGGCATGCTCCAGAAACTTCTCTTCACCCTCTTTTAAAGAAATGGAATTTACAATCGATTTGCCTTGAAGGCACTTTAAACCAGCCAGAATCACTTCCCACTTCGAGGAATCTATCATTACTGGCACACGGGCAATATCAGGTTCGGAAGCAATCAGATTCAGAAAGACCGTCATTTCGTGTGCAGCATCAAGAAGACCGTCGTCCATATTAATGTCGATCACCTGCGCCCCATCTTCCACCTGCCGACGGGCTATGCTGAGGGCTTCCTCATATTTCTTTTCGTTTATCAGTCGCAGAAACTTGCGTGAGCCTGCCACGTTGCAACGCTCGCCCACATTGACGAAATTATTTTCAGGCTTTACTTCGAGCAATTCCAAGCCCGAGAGCCATAAATGCTGCGGACGGCGAGCGGGCACGTGAGGCCGCGCGCCGGATGCCAGTTCGGCAAAACGGGCGATATAAGCATCAGTCGTACCGCAACAGCCGCCTACAATATTCACCAGTCCTTCGTCAATGTATTCCTGTATCTCACGGGCCATGTCGTCGGGCGACTGATCATACTTACCCAAGCTGTTGGGCAGTCCCGCATTGGGATAAGCACTAATATAATAAGGTGCACGTGCAGCAAGCTGCTCCAAAAAAGGTTTCAGCTGACGCGCTCCAAACGAACAGTTCAAACCTACTGAAAATATATCGGCATGCTGCACCGAAGCTAGAAAAGCATCCAGTGTCTGACCGGATAGCGTACGTCCGCCCGTATCAGAAACAGTGACGGAAAGCATCAGCGGCACAGATATTCCGGTTGCCTCCATCGACTGCCGGGCTGCAAAAAGGGCAGCTTTCGCATTCAGTGTATCGAAAATGGTCTCAATCAGCAAAGCATCCACACCGCTCTCTAACAAAGCTGTCATCTGCTCCGTATATGCCTCAGCCAGCTCGTCGAACGTCAGCGAACGAAAAGCCGGATTGTTCACATCGGGACTCATCGAGCAAGTCTTGTTGGTAGGCCCTACCGACCCAGCTACGAAACGAGACTTGTCGGGAGTCAGTGCAGTAAATTCATCAGCCAGTTTACGTGCCAGTTTCACCGCCGCACGATTGATTTCGTCAACCAGATGCTGCGTGTGATAATCGGCCATACTGATGCGGGTAGAATTAAAGGTATTGGTTTCGATGATATCGGCACCGGCTGCCAAATATTTACGATGAATATCCTGTATCACGTCGGGGCGCGTCAGGCACAACAAGTCGTTGTTGCCTTTCATCAGTCCAGGAAGGTCTGCAAAACGTTCTCCCCGAAAATCTTCCTCTGTTAAGTTGTATTGTTGTATCATGGTGCCCATGGCGCCATCCAGAATCAGGATGCGTCTGTTCACCAACTCTTGCAAAGTCATGGTTCTTGAGTTTTTAAATTTCTGAGTTTTTGAGTTGACAAGTTAACAAGTTGGCAAGTTAACGAAACTACGAGATCTTGTAAACTGTAGCCTTCTCCACTCGCCAACTGAACTCTATCGTTTAAACATACGCGCCATGTCGCGCTTGTCATCTTTTTCGCGGAGCGATTCACGCTTGTCGTACTGTTTCTTACCTTTAGCCAAAGCTACCACGACTTTGGCCAACCCTTTCTCGTTGATAAACATACGTACAGGAATGATAGTAAAACCAGGATCCTTCGAACCACGTTGCAACTTATCCAATTCCTTACGGTTGAGCAACAGTTTCCGCTCCCTGCGTGCCGAATGGTTGTTGTACGAGCCATAAAAATACTCGGCTATATGCATGTTCTTTACCCACAGTTCGCCGTTAGAGAAGTAACAGAAAGTATCCACCAAGCTGGCCTTTCCCAGCCGGATCGACTTTATCTCAGTGCCCGTCAGCACGATACCTGCCGTATAGGTATCTATCAGCTCGTAGTCGAACGTAGCACGTTTGTTCTTGATATTTACAGGAGCTTGTTTCATTTTCAACAATGAATAATGAGAGATGATGAATAATAACAGATCAGTTCAGCAACAATGTCAGCTTGTTGAACAATAACTGAATGACTGTCGGACAAACAATCAGCAGTATCGACGAAATCACCGTGAAACGCAGACGATCTTTCTCTTCTACTTCCATCAGGCTGCGACTGCCTTCCCACACTACATACACAATGTAGAACTGCAATAACATAGCGATGATATTGAAGTCGGGCAATACACCAATAATGATCTGAAGCAGGAAAGGTACAACCATGGCGTATCCTGCAAACTGACGCGTCAGGTTAATATCATCGTCCTGCATAAACAAGCGGACACGCAAAGCGTTGATAAGATAAGCTGCCAGGAAATAGCCGCCAAACAACGACACAGCCACAGCACAACATTGCGTCATGGCATACTGAAAACTCTCCGGACCACTCCACCCCTTCAGCAGCAACGAACCGATGAAGACGGAGAGACCGCATAAACCAATCATAGGATAGACAAAGGCGGTAAACACCGTTCGTCTATCCTCTTCCAAACGAATTTCCTCCCAGGCACGGGCCGGGGAGGAAATCAGTAAAAGTGCGGTATGAAATAAACTTTTGTAGTTCAATTAGTCAAAATTATATTTAGAACAATCTATTTCGAATCTCGCTTCTTGCGCTCCTTCCATATTGTCGGAAGAAGAATTGCATTTACCTATCATAATGATCTTCGACATTTTCTGGCCTGCGCTTTCAATGGCTGCGACACCTGCTTGAATATTCAGTTCGTAAGTCACAACGTTGTTCACAGTACGCTTAACGACTTCACCGGCCTCATCTGTCACATTGTGATTAACATACAGATAAAGCACTGTAGGTTCCGCAGGTTTTACCTCATAAGTTACTGTAAACTGATGTTTAGCCAATTCTTCTTCATAAGCATCATCATCGGCAACAGTAGCACGCCAGAACATTGCCGGATAAACCATAGTAGTCTTATCATAAAGCATCGGGCAAACCACAGCCTCACCATAACCAGAATTGTAAGAATACTCAAAAGCATACAATGGAGCATTCGATACACCTGTACCCATTTCCGGAGTCGTATAAAGTCGATCCAGACGAGCCGGATCGGACAACAATGTTATAGTGATCTCTTTAGCACCTTCGGGTACTTCATCGCGATTGTACTGGAAATAAATACTATACAAACCTTCTGTCAATGTCAACATCACAGACTGGTCGGCCGGTATCAAACGAACTCCATCTACTGTAGTAAACGAAGCACCATAATAACCACCGTCGTAACGGGCTAACAATGACATCTTAACAATCGGATCATCCTCATCATTAAAACAAGAAGTCAACGAAATGCCCATCAACAGCGTAAGGGCAAGCGCAAAAAATTTTAGTTGTTTCATTTCTTTTTATAAATAATTTGGTTTGCAAAATTAGATAAAAGAATGGAGTTACACACGACTCTCCTCATTTTTTCATTGTTTTTAAGGTTAAATGAAAGATTAAGTAAAATACTGCATGGAGCGGCCGCATATTAACAAATATTCAGAAATTCGAGTTCACATTCCCGTTCTTTTTCCGTTTCTCACATCACCAATCGAAGCCTTGGAATCTACCTATACAATTGTGGCAAACAGTTCCAGATGCTCGTCGACATAAGCCGCCACCTGAGCCGTAAATTCCTCCTCACGCTCCAAAAATTCATCTTCCAATTCATCGAAAGCCTCATAGTCCTCGTACATGGCCATAAATTCGTCATCGGTACGTTCGCGCTCCAGGTCTTCGCGATGGGCATCGTAGATTTTCTTCGCAGCATACACCATCTTGCTCAGGTCACCCAGCCCCCAAAGCCTCATCACTTTGGCAAAGGGATTCACAAAAATGTACCCGCCATAACCATTCTGTATCAACTGACAGAAACCTCCCTCCATCAGCTCATCACGGAAAATCTGATAGGCCAGCAACGTATGCTGTTCGCCGGTAAGCAAAGGCATCGTTTCAGCCGTAAGTTCACCTCCGGTCACCTTGCGATAGGCATCGGTAAACACTTGGATAAATGCATCCATTCCTTCGGCCGCAGCCTGACGCAAAGCTGCATCGGTCACTTCAATTCTTTCCATCCTTATTATATTATAGTTTAACTCAAGTTTTGCCAACCTATTTCCATCTACAGAAAAAATATCCCCAACCCGTGCACAACCGTAAGAGGACACCCAAACGAAATGGAACAGTCTTTTACATATTAGGAATTTGAGTAAGCAAATATCGAAACTTCCCCGTAAAAAACGAAGCAATCCGAACAATTTATTTGCAAAAGCCCGACAACTGCAATCTCTACTTTGCATTCGGCCAGAAATAGGCAGTCCGTTACTTATTTTTAATAAAAAAGTCAAATCACAGGTTTGCCAGAAACGGGGAAAAGCAGTAACTTTGTGACCGATTCCGAAAAAGTGGATTTACTTTTTTATTATATAACTAATCTAAAAAAGAGCTAATTATGACTTATTCACACGAAGTGGAACACATGTGTGTTGTAAAGAAGGGTCCTAACCACGGACCGGCTCCTATTCCCGAAGAAGGTAAATGGGTAAAAGCTAAAGAAATTGTTGACATCTCTGGTTTGACACACGGTATCGGCTGGTGTGCTCCTCAGCAAGGTGCTTGTAAATTAACCCTCAACGTTAAGGAAGGTGTCATCCAGGAAGCTCTGGTCGAGACTATCGGCTGCTCCGGTATGACTCACTCTGCCGCTATGGCATCTGAAATCCTTCCGGGCAAGACCATCCTCGAAGCCCTGAATACTGACCTCGTTTGCGATGCTATCAACACAGCCATGCGCGAACTTTTCCTGCAAATCGTATACGGACGTACACAGTCTGCTTTCTCAGAAGGCGGTCTGATGATCGGTGCCGGTCTGGAAG
>NZ_FR883074.1:0-447 GCF_000435115.1 Bacteroides sp. CAG:633
TTAACTTGTCAACTCGTTAACTTGTCAACTTATTATATATGATGAAAAAAATACTTTTACTATTGCTGATGGCCTGCACTGCATGGGTCGGATATGCGCAGGACGGGGAACAGAACCGTGCGGAGCGCATCTATGAACACCTGATGGCCGGTCGGGGTGACAGCATTTATGCGGAGCTGAACGATGAAGGACGACGTCAGCTGTCGCCAGCCTTGTTTAATGACACCTGGAAGCAGCTGGAGGCACAGTTTGGAAAGCTGAAGTCGGCCGGGGCGTGGGGCGAGGATGAAGCGCAGGGCGTGAAGCTGTGGCATCGCGACCTGATGTTTGAACGCTATACGCTGCGCCTGTTGCTATCGTTCGATGCCGACGGACGGATGAACACCATCCGGGTGGTACCAGCTCCGGTACCGGTAGGTACGCCGGCGGTGGCATTCGACCAGACGG
>NZ_FR883074.1:459-5286 GCF_000435115.1 Bacteroides sp. CAG:633
GGCATTCGACCAGACGGTGATGGAAGAGCGGGACATAGTGGTGGAGACCGACGGTTATCGCCTGCCGGGTACGCTGACCCTGCCACGGGTGGAAGCGGGCAGGAAGGTGCCTTGTGTGGTGCTGGTGCACGGGTCGGGACCGAACGACCGCGACGAGACCATCGGACCCAACAAACCTTTCCGCGACCTGGCGTGGCTGCTGGCACGGCGGGGCATCGGCGTGATCCGTTACGACAAGCGTACGAAAGTATATGGTGCTGATGTGGTGCCGAAAGGGAAAAAACTGGATATGGACGTGGAAACCTGTGACGATGCGGTGGCGGCAGTGAAATTAGCGGCGACGTTGCCTGAAGTGGCGGCGGACAGTATCTTTGTGCTGGGGCACAGCCAGGGAGGCATGATGGCACCGCGCATAGCCCGGCGGGCAGAGTCGGTGGCGGGTATCGTCATTGTGGCCGGACTGGCACGACGCTTCGAGGATGCGTTGTTGGAGCAGTCGGAGTATATTGCTACCCTGTCGGGGACGGTGAACGAAGCGACGCGTGCGCAGCTGGACGAGCTGAAGCGGCAGGTGGAGAACGTAAAGCGACTGGGGACGGATGCCTTCAGTGACAGTATTCCATTGCCGTTGGGGCTTCCGAAAGAGTACTGGGAATTCTTGCGGACGTACGATGCTGTGAAGGAAGTATCGGCTCTGACCTGTCCCGTATTGGTGCTTCAGGGCGAGCGTGACTATCAGGTGACGATGCAGGACTACGGCTTGTGGCTGATGGGGCTGATATCGAACCGGCGTGCCCAGTTGAAGTCGTATCCCGACCTGAACCATGTGTTGCAGGAAGGGAAAGGAAAATCGACTCCGTTTGAGTACAACGAAGAGCGGCCTGTGCCGGCTTACGTGGCGGATGACATTGCCGGATTTATCCGTGGAAAGGATGTGAGATAGAATGAACGGTTGGATGAAATAAAAATGGCAAACAAGAAAGAAAATACAACCAAGAGCTTTGTGTTGCGTGTGGACGCTGCCACGATGGATGCCATCGAGAAGTGGGCGGCAGACGAATTTCGCAGTACCAACGGCCAGCTGCAGTGGATCATCAACGAGGCGCTGCGGAAGAGTGGGCGGCTGAAGAAGCCGAAAAAGGGAACGGCTGGAGAAAGCTCGGATAAAGTGGATGATAAAGTATCGAAAGAAGAATAAATGAGAGGGAAGAGAAATGAAAAGACTGATATTACTATGTATAGGAATATTCTGGCTGATGTTAGGAGTGAAAGCACAGCCGGCGACACATGTAGACTGGCAGCGCGATCTGGATTCGCTGGCCTGTTGGCTACCCCGATTGCATTACAACTTTTTTACTGTTCGTAGCAGGGAAGATTTTGAGAAAGGCATAGAGAACTGGAAACATCAAGGAAACAATGGCTTGTCTGACCTGCAGATGGCTTTGAAGCTGCAGCAGTGGATAGCTACATTCGGCGACCTGCATACTAATCTGAATTTTGTACCGTTGCTTGACCGTAATCGCTTATTGCCTTTGGGACTGAAGTGGATGGATGATGGTTTGTATATCGTCACGGCTCCTGTGGGGAAGGAAGGCATGTTAGGCTGCAGGCTGATGGAACTGAACGGTACACCTATAGAAGTAGTGGCTGACAGCCTAGGTACGCTTTTTTCAGCTGATAATGAGGCTGTACGCAAGTCGATGGTTCCTAACTACTTGTGTTTCGTCCAACTGCTGGAGCATTTTGGATTCGTGCCGGACGGTAAAGTCATGTTCAAACTGGCATCGGCAGACGGTAATATGCAACTGCATGAGCTGACTCCTGGCAGTGTAAATCCTCAAAATCTGGTTTCTTTCCGTCCTGAAGGAGTGGCTCTTTGTTATCGGAATGCCCGCACTCTTTTTTCTGTACATTATGAAGCAGCAGATAGTCTGCTTTATGTTCAATATAATAAGTGCTGGAGCAGGGAGTTGGAAGAAGAATATGGTAATAGGGAACAGGCTTCCCGACTGCCTTCGTTTGCCGCACTGGAAGACAGTGTGTTCGCTACACTCCGTCATCGGCCGGTCAGCAGACTGGTGTGGGATGTCCGTTTCAATGGAGGTGGAAATTCGATACCGGGTACACGTCTGGCTGAGAAACTGGCTGGCTTCATGCACCAACAAGACGTTCCACCCCGTGTTTATGTAGTATTGGGAGCTGCTACTTTTTCGTCTGCCATTTTGAACGCGCTGGATTTCAAGCGACTGCTGGGGGCTTGCTGGGTAGGGGAGGAAACTTCAGGAAAGCCTAATCATTTGGGCGAAGTGCGTAGCTTTACCCTGCCTACTTCGGGCCTACAGGTGCAATACTCTACGAAATATTTTAAGAATGTGGATGAAGAGATGAACACGTTGGTGCCCGATGTAAAAATTCCGATGACTTTTGATGATTTCAGACAGGGAATAGATCCTGTTTATGAATGGATTAAAAAGCAATAACGATTATAGTAAGAATGACAAATTTCAATCAGTTTACTGTGAATCCGCTTCTGGAAGGACGGGTTTAGCAAAGAAGAAAAGGAGGAAACAAACGATGATTAACTTGGGACATTATTCGGGAAACGGGCACGACCTGCGTTACAGGCGGGCGAAAGTAGACTATATCCTGACGGGTATTGCGCTGATTCCAGTGCTGGTGGAGTGGGGCATCATTGCGTATCGGGCCGGTGCGGCAGGCATGAGCTTCGGTGCGGCGGGAGCCGTTGAAGGTATTGTGGCACTGCTGGTATTTCTGGTACTGGGGAGCAGTATGTTTCTGCCGGTCCGGGTGTTCAACTTTCCTTTCCGCATCACAGAGGCGAACCTTGCCCGACAGTATGTGCTGGCCATCCGGTTGTGTCAGGTGCTGAACATTGTGGCGGGCTGCATGAATCTGGGCGGAGTGCTTGGGAAAACGGTTCCGTGGGCTGCGTATCTGTATGCCGGCGGTTTTGCACTGATGGTGGTGGCGGTAGTCTGCTATATGTTACTGGCTTTCAGGATGCGATGAAGAAATCTGTTTTAAGAATACTTTGCAGGAACTAAAGAAGAATAGCATGAAAAAATTACTTTATGGATTCTGTGCCTTGTTGCTGTTGGTTTGCAGCAGTTGTCGGGTGAAGGAACAGTGGGTTTTGACCTGGGAAGAGAATTTCAATGACCGGAAACTGGATACGGCGGTCTGGTCTGTAATTCCCCGTGGAGGAGCGTGGTCGTCGTATATGGCTCCGTATGAGGAACTGTATCAGTGGACAGACAGTACCATTCAGCTGATGGCTGTCCGGAATACGCTTCATCCGTCTGATACCGCTACATATCTGACGGGAGGAATATGGAGCCGTTATAAGAAAGAGTTCAAGTTCGGCCGTATTGAGGTGAGGGCGAAGGTAAAATGTGCGCAGGGATTCTGGCCGGCTATATGGATGTGTCCGGATCCGATTCCTTATCCGTACGGAGGCGAAATAGACATTATGGAACATTTGAATTTTGATGATTTTGTCTATCAGACCTCGCATTCACATTATACCATTAATCTGAAGCGGAATGATCCTCCCAAATATGCTACGGCACCTATTGATAAAGACGGCTTTAATGTATTTGCGGTAGAGATGTATCCCGACAGTCTGGTTTATTTTACTAACGGGAAACGTTCCATCTGTTATCCGAAGGTGAACGGAGGAAAGCACGGACAATTTCCTTTTGCATACGACCCGTTTCATCTGCGATTGGATTCGCAGTTGGGTGGAAACTGGGTAGGACCGGTTGACTCGTTGCAATTGCCTGTCTATATGGAAGTAGATTGGGTGAAGTATTATGAAAAACGTTGAAGCTGTTTGTGTATATACCTATATTTGGTGAAAGAAGGACGTAATTATACTTAATTCATGCGATTGCACCATCTGTGCCGATGCGCTATCTTTGCAGTATCAGATTTGAATGAATTAGTTAGTCATAATTACGTAACCACTTTTATGAAGATAAAAGGATTCCCGCCTTCCGATGTGACATCGCAGGGCGGGAATTTTATTACCTACTTCTACTTATTTCTCTTCGTACAATACCCATTTCTGGGTATTGTCCTCCTCTGGGGCTCCCCGTACCTTTGCGTCAACAAAAAATTATAAAAAATAAGAAAAATGAAACAAAAGGTATGGGGCGTGTCGCTCGGCCTGATGCTCTGTGCGGGAGCACTTTATGCCGGGAATGAGACAAAGCCTGCACAGAAGGCCGGAGAAGAGGCCAAATTGAAAAGCATAGAAGCGGTGGAGAACAACCGCACAGTGGAGAATGAGCCGAAGAAAAGCCGTTTAACACTGGGTGGATACGGAGAGGCGGTCTACTCGCGCAACTTCTACAGTGACCATTATTTGAGGTATATGAGTCCGGAAGCGTATAAAGACGCGAAGAGTCACGGACGTTTTGACTTGCCGCACGTCGTCATCATGCTGGGGTACGACTTCGGCAAGGGCTGGACGATGGGCAGCGAGATTGAGTTTGAGCACGGCGGTACGGAAAGTGCCATCGAGATAGAGGAAAGCGAAGGAGGCGAATACGAAAGCGAGATAGAGCGCGGCGGCGAAGTGGCGCTGGAACAGTTCTGGATTCAGAAGTCGTTCTGTCCGGCATTCAACCTCAAGTTAGGACACATCATTGTGCCGGTGGGCGCAACCAATGCCCATCACCTCCCCACGGAGTTTTTCGGGGTGTACCGTCCCGAAGGAGAGAATACCATCCTGCCCTGTACGTGGCACGAGACGGGTATCAGCCTGTGGGGAAAGGCCGGTGACTGGCGTTACGAAGCCATGCT
>NZ_FR883074.1:5361-17460 GCF_000435115.1 Bacteroides sp. CAG:633
CTGCCGGAAGTCCGTACGAATTCAAGATAGCCAATGCGATGGCGGGAGCTTTCCGGGTGGATAACTATTCGGTGAAGGGACTGCGCCTGTCGGTCAGCGGATACGTGGGCAATTCGTTCAGTAATAGCCTGATGCGAAGCACGTCGGCCAAGTATGAGGGCGTGAAGGGAACGGTGACGATCGGTGCCTTCGACTTCGACTACCACGGACATAACTGGATTGTGCGCGGCTATGCGGACTACGGTCATCTGTCGGACTCGGATATCATTACTACCTGGAACAAGAATCAGCAGAAAAATTCTCCGTCGAAGGAGCAGGACGTGGCATCGGATGCCATTGCCGTTGGCATAGAAGCGGGGTATGACCTGTTTTCGCAAATCGCCAAACTGCGGGAAAAGGAACAGAAACTCTACGTGTTTGCCCGATATGACTATTACGACTCCATGTACAAGGTGGAAACCGGTGTGTATCAGTACGACTGGTGCGGACGTACGCGCCTGGCGGCGGGTGTCAACTATTATCCCATCAAGGACATTGTGATCAAAGGAGAATATTCCATCGGCTTGCTGAAAAGCAAGTACAACAACGAGCCTTCCATTTCGCTGGGAGTGGCGTATGCGGGGTTGTTTGGCAGATAAGAGGGGGGGAAGAGGGCATCTTTAACTGCTCTGACTCCTTGAAAGAGAATACCTCCATTTATACACGAAAATAGAATGAATAACCAATAATAAATAAACTGATATGGAATTGAAGAAATTTTGGAAAGGAACTGCCTGCCTGATGATGGCGGCAGCATTGGGACTGAGTAACGCTGCCTGCAGCGACGACGACAACACGGGCGATCCGGGAGAACTGACTGGCCAGGAACAAGCCTTGCAGCTGGTAGCCAAGGACTACATTGAGAAGACGGTAGTGCCGACGTATCGTGGTATGGCCGATGCTACGATGGAACTGTATGAAAAATGCCTGGCACTGCGCAATGCCGGTGCAGGCAATCTGACCAGAGCCATGGTGCAGGAAGCCTGTGACTCGTGGGAGAAAGCACGCCGCTACTGGGAGTTGAGCGAGGCATGGCTTTATGGGCCTGCTGCCGACTACAACATCGATCCGCATATTGATACCTGGCCATTGGACCGTACCGCCATGGAGAACATGCTGAGTAACGAGCAGCAGATGGCAAACATGGACGAGGACGGTGTGTTTATCTCGACGCTGGGCGAGAGTCTGCTGGGATTTCATGCCGTGGAATACATGCTGTACGGGGTAGGTACCGACGGTATCGGTACGGGAGAACCACGTGACGTGAGCCTATATACCAAACAGGAACTGATTTACCTGACTGCCGTGGCTGCCGACCTGCGCAACCAGTGCATCCGTCTGGAAGTATCGTGGGCCGACGGAGTGGCCGACATTGATCAGGAGAAGCGCGACCTGCTGGCCGAACTCGAACTGGAGCCTACCCGTAAGTACGGATATGAGATGATCAACTCGGGACAGCTGGGATCGACGTGGGTGAGCTATGCCAACGCCATTCAGGAACTGCTGGTGGGAGCACAGGACATTGCCGACGAAGTGGGTGGTCTGAAGATAGGCAATCCGACCGGACACGGCGAGGAGGATGATCCCGACTACATAGAATCGCCTTACAGCCTGAATTCGATTGAAGACTTTACCGACAACATCAAGAGCATACAGAATGCGTACGAAGGTTATCAGATAGGCAAGAACGGAAATGTGACCGACGGTTACATTCAGCCGGTGGACCATTCGCTGAGCGCTTACGTAGCTACTATCAGTCCGGAGGCGGATACCCGCCTGAAGAACGCCATCCAGGCTGCCATCGATGCCATCGGAAAGATGCAGGAACCTTTTGCCAAGACGGCACGCGACCCGCAGTACGATGCCATTAACCAGGCCGCCATTGCTGCCTGCAATGAGGTGTCGGACGCATTGAGCGCGGTGATGAACGCAGTGGCACAGAATTGAGCAGGCAGGAGAATCGTAACAACGGAGTTAAATGTCAATATCTGAGGAAAAAATGAAATGTAACTATTTTTACCTGATGGCTGCGCTGGGCTTGTGCCTGACCGCCTGCCAGGACGACGGACCGGCTGTCCCGTCAACGGATGGAGGAGCCACGGAACTGCCCGAATGGTATTATACAGGGGGAGAACTGGGAACTTCGTTCCTGCAGACCACAACAGCATTTGAGCAGCCTACGGCTGTTGTGGAAGAAAACTTCTTTGAGGAATTCAAACGGGGAGAACAGCTGTTTGAAAAGTCGTTCAACTCGAACAACGAAGGGGTGCGTCACGGGTTGGGGCCGCTCTATATCCGTACTTCCTGCATGCACTGCCATCCCGGTTACGGTCATGGCAAGAGCCAGAACAACGGTACGTTCAACACCAGCGAGATAGGAAACGGCTATCTGCTTGTTGTCTACAATCCGGCGACCAATGCCTATGTGCCCTGGCTGGCCGGTATGCCGCAGACGAAGGCAGTGGCTCCCTTCAAGGCACCGGTTGACGAGTCGCAGATCCGCATCACGTGGCACGAATACACCGATGCTTTCGGAAATCAGTTTCCCGACGGGGAGACTTACCGTTTGCGCTATCCGGAAGTGACGATTCCGAAAAGTGCGATCTATGTGGCCAACCGGGGATATGACGTGGGTGAGTACGAAGTGCGTCTGGAATCGACCATCGGTATATACGGAACCGGTCTGCTGGATGCCATCAGCGATGCTGACCTGAAAGCCGAGTATGCCAGGCAAGAACAGGACGGCTTTCTGCCCAACGGTCTGAACCCGAACATTTTTGCCAACGGTGAGTGGACGGGACAGTATGCCAACACGGCTCAGGGAGGTGACGGTACGAAGTATCCTTACCGCTATACGTATGCCTTGAGTCGCGGGCCCCTGCAGGATGCTGCCGGAGCCAATGCCTTCTGGAACATTACGAACGTGACCCGCAGTGACCGGCGTTTCCATTATCTGGATGCGGCAGGTACGTATGCCACGTATGCTTCGCAGGATCCGGACATTCAGGCCGGATTTCCGGCATACATTGCCAAGGTATCTACTGCCGAGGAGCATCCCGAATGGTTTACGGACAACGTAGCCGATAACATCTATAATTATCTGACATCGAAGAACCTGCCAGTAGAAATCAGCGATCAGGACTACATCGACCTGATGGTGTGGCACCGTGGTCTGGCCGTGCCTGCCGCACGCAATGTAGACGACGAAGCTGTGGTGCGCGGCAAGGAACTCTTTTCGGAAATAGGCTGTGCCTACTGCCACAAGCCCAGCTGGACGACGGGCGAGGACGAGATACGCGACCCGGCACGTTTCTTTACGGGCGAACGGGCCAACCTGTTGCCACGCTATCCCAATCAGAAGATATGGCCTTATACGGACATGGTACAGCACAAGCTGCACATGGTGAACGACATCCGTACGGGATGGTGCCGTACTACACCGTTGTGGGGACGTGGCCTGCACCAGCGTTGTACCGGTGCCGAGTATGCCGACCGCCTGCACGACTGCCGGGCACGTACGACGCTGGAGGCCATCATGTGGCACGGTACGAGCGAGCAGAGTGATGCCTACTATAGCGTAAAGAAATTCCGCGAGCTCTCGAAGGAGGATCGCGACGCGATCGTGAAGTTCATTGACTCCATCTGACGGGTTCTCTTTCTTTTTAGTTATGGCAAAGAAACATTTACGAAATCTTTCTTTCGGTCTGCTGGGGATGTTGCTGGGGGTGCTGATGGCAGCCACGTGTGTGGAGAAAGTGTGGGGCACTGGTTGGGTGGTCCGGTATGTATACGGAGCCTCGTGGTTTGCTGTCTGTTGGGCCGTGACGGCTGTCGCAGCCATCCTTTATCTGATAGGTCGCCGGGTGCAGAAGCACCGGGCGACTTTTTGTCTGCATCTGTCGTTTGCGGTGATTCTGCTGGGAGCATTGGTTACCCATGTGTGGGGTGTGCAAGGCAGGGTACATTTGCGGAAGGGTGGAACGGAAAGTTCTTTTCTCGCTTCGGACGGCCGGGTGGTACCCTTGCCTTTTGCACTGGTGCTGAATGACTTCCGGGTGGAGTATTATCCGGGTACATCGGCACCGAGCGACTTTGTAAGCCGTTTTGCACTGGTGGCGAACGGGGAGCGGCAGGAGGCGGTGGTGAGCATGAACCGTATTTTCCGTTACGGGCCTTACCGGTTCTACCAGTCGGCTTACGATGCCGACGGGCAGGGCGCTACGCTGTCGGTGGCATGCGATCCGTGGGGTATCGGCATCACGTATGCGGGCTACCTCGCTCTGCTGTTTTCAGGGCTGATGTTCTTTTTCAGTCCGCACAGTACGTTCAGGCAGTTGCTTCGCAGTGCCCGGGGAATGCGGGGAGCGGGGCTGGCAGTGGTACTGTTGCTGTCGGTTCCATCCGTTCGGGCGCAGGAGGGTCTGCCACGGGTGTTGCCTCGGGAGACAGCGGCTGCTATGGGCGAGATGTACGTGTACTATCGTGACCGCGTCTGTCCTTTACAGACACTGGCCAGGGACTTTACGGTGAAGCTGTACGGCAAGCCGGAATACAAGGGACTTTCGGCCGAGCAGGTGCTGACTGGCTGGTTCTTCTACTACGACGACTGGAAGACGGAGCCGTGCATCCGTGTGAAGAGCCGGGAAGTACGCCGTCTGCTGGGAATTGACGGAAGCTATGCCAGCCTGCAGGACTTTGTGGGGCCGGAAGGCTATAAGCTCGACGCCGACCGGCTGGCCGGAGCTGCGGTGAAAGACACACATGGAGCAGGTGAGGCAAACGAAAAGTTCAGTCTGGTGAGTGCGGCAGCTGCCGGAAGTCTGTGGAAACTGTTTCCGTATCGGGTTATTAGTGACACACTGCATGGTGGTCGCTACCGGTTGGAGTGGCTGTCGCTGGCTGATCGTCTGCCGAAGGACCTGTCGTATGAGAAAGGAGCCTTTGTGCGGGGAGTGATGAACTACGTGGCCGAGCAGGTGGCCCGGAAAGACTATGCCGAAGTGGAGCGGCTGGTGGAGAAGATACGCACCTACCAGCGGCGTGAGGCAGCCGGAATGTTGCCTTCGGACCTGCGCTTTCGTGCCGAACGGCTCTACAACCGGCTGAACAACAGTCTGCCTCTGGCAGTGACGTTGGTGCTGTTGGGACTGGGAACGTTTGTTTACTATGTGCGTTGCCTGATACGTTGCAGACAGGCAGGGAAGACCGTTGGCCGCGGACTGACGGGAGTGATGGGAGCCGTTGTATTGTGGCTGTTGGTACTGATGGTGCTGCGTGGAGTGGTGAGCGGGCATCTGCCGATGTCGAACGGGCACGAGACGATGCATCTGCTGGCCGTATGTGCAGCGGTACTGACACTGTGCTTTCGGAGACGTTTTCCGCTGGCTTTGCCTTTCGGTTTTTTAGTGTGCGGGCTGGCGCTGATGGTGTCGATGCTGGGCGAGCGCAATCCACAGATCACTCCGCTGATGCCGGTACTTGCTTCGCCGTTGCTCAGTATTCATGTGGCGGTCATCATGATAGCCTATGCGTTGCTGGCTTTTGTGATGCTGAACGGTGTGGCAGCCCTTTTGCTGGGGGCGATGCGGAAAGATTGCGGAGACGAAATGAAACAGTTGCAGACGGTGAGCCGCCTGATGCTCTATCCGGCAGTGTTCCTGCTGGCGGCAGGTATCTTTGTGGGAGCGGTGTGGGCCAATGTGTCGTGGGGACGTTACTGGGGATGGGATCCCAAGGAAGTGTGGGCACTGGTGACGATGCTGGTCTATGCCCTGGCTTTACATCCGGCTTCGTTGCCCTGGTTCCGTTGTCCGGTGTTCTTCCATGCGTTTTGTGTGGCAGCTTTCCTATGTGTGCTGGCCACGTATTTCGGAGTCAATTTCCTGTTGGGAGGAATGCACAGTTATGCCTGAAAGAAGAATATCCAAGCTCTATTACTTATATTTGATGAAAGGGAGACGGCATTATACCTAATTCATGCGATTGCACCATCTGTGCCGATGCGCTATCTTTGCAGTATCAGATTTGAATGAATTAGTTAGTCATAATTACGTAACCACTTTTATGAAGATAAAAGGATTCCCGCCTTCCGATGTGATATCGCAGGGCGGGAATTTTGTTGGGGGGCCTCACCACGGAGGACACAGAGTTTCACAGAGATTTTCAGAAGGATGTGTCAAAGCGACAAAGCCTTTGCATCCTGTCATTCTGAGCGAAGTCGAGGAATCTCAAGCGAGTATGTGTGTGAGATGTTTCGACTTCGCTTCACTCCGCTCAACATGACAGAATGAAAGTACTATTTTTATTATTGATATGTCCTTCTGAAGGCTCTGTGAAACTCTGTGTCCTCTGTGGTGAACAGTTCTCACAGCTTCTCCCTGATGTCGCTCAGTTCGACCAGTTTGTTGACAATGGCGTAGATGGTGAGGCCGGCAGGGGAGTGGATCTGCAGCTTGCGGGCAATGTTGCGGCGGTGGGTGATGACGGTGTGGATGCTGAGGAAGAGCTTTTCGGCAATGGCTTTGTTGGTCATTCCCTTTACGACGCAGGTGACGATCTCTTTCTCGCGTTGGCTCAGGGTGTCTGATTCGTTGTCTTTCTCCTCTTCTTCCTCTTCGTCGTTGCGGAGCAGGCTATTCAGTTTGGCGGTGATGATGTCGAGGTCGTCGCAGATGGAGAAGCGTTCGTCGTATTCCTTCAGCACGTTGTTGTTGGTCACCAACGAAATGAGGGCGATGTATTTGACACCCGCCAGCCGGGGATGTTCGGCCTTGAAGGCAGGCAGGTTGAACCACCCGTCGAGGGCAGGATTGATGATAATGATGTCGGGTTGGTGCAGGTTGGCATAGTGGCCCAGGCCCTCGGCAGAGTTGACCTCTACGGGGTGGATGTCAAAGTTGGGGATGCGGCGAAGTACGGCCGACACACCGCTGCGGATAATGACAGAGCTTTCGGCTACCACTATTTTCAACGACAGGTTATTGCTGCTCATCTTTCAGTCTCCTTTCCATTTGTGCCACGGCGGGTACAAACATATAATCTTCGACCTGGCAGTGTGAGGCAAGGTCCTGTTCGCAGTTGAAGATGTCGAACAGGACGGCGTTCAGCAGGTTGTTGTTCCCTTTTTCGGGATAGTATTTGATGATGATGTTCTTCAGCTCGGTCAGCTTACGGTCTATCTGGTTGTGATGGCTGGCGAAGGTGGCAATGTCGTAGTTGTCAGACAGGCGGCCTTGCAACAGCCCGTCCACGTAGGTGAAGACGGCCTGATTCTCGTACTCCATGTGGCGGCGTACCTCCTTGGCATACTCGTCGAAGAACTTCAGGATGAGGAAAGACACGTCTTCCGTACCCGAGCAGTCGATGGCTTCGATGAGCTTGCGGCGGATGGCGGGCAGGTTGAAGTCGAGAAAGTAGGTGTGTGCCCGCTTCAGGTAGTCCATCAGGGCGGTGAGCGAGAAATCTTCTTCCTCGTTGTTATAAGTGTAGGGCTCGTGACTGATGAAGTTGGCCACGGCGAGGAAGGTGCGGTAGTCCACTCCCTGTGTCTGGCAGACATCTTTTACCGTTTTGTCGCCGAAGCCGAGTGACAGGCCGAAGCGGCTCATCACCATCAGTAGGGAGTAATTGTCGCAGATGAGGTCGCTCATCTTGTCCGTAGCACGGTATTTATGCGGTTCGTTCATGGGCGTAAATGCTTGTTTTAGTGTATAACTGCCTTTGGGAAGGCATTGTTTTATCCCGGGCGCAAATTAACGATTTTTTGGCGGCTGGTGCAATCCCTATTTGTAGGTATTTTGAAAATGTTGAATCCGCTACGGTAGAGACGCAAAATTTTGCGTCTCTACACACGTATGCACCATGATTCAATTCACCACAGAGGACTCAGAGTTTCACAGAGTAAAAATTTTAAATCCGTGTTATCTGTGTTTTCCGCGTCTGAAAAATCTCCAAACCTTCAACCATTCACCATTCTTCATTCACTCTCTTCCCCATTTTTCATGCAAACTAAAAGTTTTAGTTCTTGTTAACTATGAAAATTAGTTTATGAACTAAATTATTTCGTTATTTGCAAGGGGAAGGGCTACGAGCTACAAGTAAGTGGTGGGCTGCAAATTCGTAACTCGTAATTCATAACTCGTAGCTCGTAGCTCATAACTCGTAACTAAAAAAATAATATGAAAGCATTGACTGCAAAAGAAGAAGAAATCATGGGCTTTTTCTGGGAAAAAGGCCCACTGTTTGTGAAAGAGATGCTGGCTTTCTACGATGATCCGAAGCCGCATTTCAACACCCTGTCCACCATTGTGCGCGGGCTGGAGGAAAAGGGTTACCTGGCGCATAAGGCTTTTGGCAACACCTATCAGTATTATGCCACGGTGACTCGAGACGACTTCAGTCGCCGTACGTTGCGGAGTGTTATCAGCAAGTATTTTAATAACTCGTATCTGGGTGCTGTGTCATCGCTGGTGAAGGAGGAAGACATTTCGCTGAAAGAGCTGAAGGAACTGATACAGAAAGTAGAGGAGGGACGGTTATGAGCAAGCGTATTCTTATGATGATGTGTCTGCTGTGCAGCCTGACCGTAGCTGTCTGGGGGCAGTCGGACGGAAAAAAGGTACCGAAGCTGCTGGTGGACAGCTGCTTCTTTGCGGAAATGCCTTCGGAGTTGCAGGGAGCTGCCTATCAGATGTCCTTACTGAAGAACGACGACGGGCAGATGCTGTTGCTGGTGACAGGCATCAAGCTGAGCGAGAAGTCGAAGAAGTATGCCATTCCCCTGTCCGAAGTGAAAGACGCCGACTATTGGTTGGAGAAGGCGAAAGAAAACAAGCAGTTCCTGTCCATCATAGATCGCACTCCCAAGTCGGCTATGAAGGAGGGGGAGCGTATCAGACCTTTCAGTGTGCAGGCGACAGACGGTAGTTGCTGGACCGACAGCAACACGCAGGGACGTCCGTTAGTATTGAACTTCTGGTACACCGGTTGCGGTCCCTGCATCCGCGAGATGCCCGAGCTGAACGGGTGGATGGACGTCTGTCCCGACGTGAACTACCTGGCCGTCACCTGGAATACGCCCGAACAGATTGAGAAGATCATAGAGCGTCGTGGTTTCCGCTTCCATCAGGTGGCAGGCGACTCTGTGCTGTGGAAGATGTTCGGCGTGCAGCAGACACCTACCACGGTGGTGCTGGACAAGCAGGGTGTGGTGCGCAAGCTGGTGACAGGCACCAGTCAGCAGAAGCGCGACGAGCTGCTGGAGGCCATCCGGCAGGTGTCGGACGAGAAGCAATGATAAGTTGGATCATTTAATATAGAATCCGTATGAAAAAGATATTATTGGTAATGTTGTCCGTGCTGTGCTGGCTGAGTGGGTACGCACAACTGAAGGTGGTGGAGAAGCCCTACTTCCTGGGCGGGGAGACAAGGCTGGAAGTGAGCCGTGTATCTCTCTATGATGACCGTACGGTGGTCGACGTAGACTATTATGCCGGAGTCATGGGTGATGCAATCAGGTTGTCCCCTTCGGCTACCTTGTCGGCCGGAGGCAAACAATATGCCTTGAAGAAGGCTGAAGGCATTTCGACCACGGAGGATCTGGAGGTAGCCGTTAACGGGAAAGTCAGCATGCAGTGGACATTTGAGCCCCTTCCGGTCGATGTAGCCACATGCGATTTTCAGGAAAATGTGGACCGGGGTTGGACGCTGAATCAGATACATTTGGACGGCAAAAAGCCCGAAATAGACGTGCCCGAACGTTTGGTCCATCATCGGCCTGACTACGACCGCCCTCTGCCGGCGGCGCAGCCCGTCTTCGGAAAGTTCCGCATCACCGTCCGTTTCCTGGGCAAGGTGTCGCCGGGCAGTATCCGTTATGGTTTGAGCGAATGGGGGGCGCAGTCGTTACTGCCTGTTTCTGTCGAAGAGAAGGACGGCGTTTGTGTGATAGACGATTATCTGACCCATCCGGGACTGAAGTCGTTCTACGTGGGCAGGCAGAAGTATTCTGTCTTTGTGGCGCCGGGCAGTGAGGTGACGATGACCATCAACTACCATGCTATACAGATGGCTACTACGCATCTCTTTGGCGAAGAATACAAGGACGTGCAGAAAGTATGGTTCGAGGGCGATTACGACGGGCTGAATACTGCCTTGAACAACGGCCCTTACAGTCTGGATGCGACTGACGAACTGGACGACATCGGTACCATGTCGGTGGACGAGCTGAAAGAGAAGGTATTGGCTTATTATGACCGGGTGAATCAGTGGTTGGAGAACGATGCTTCGTTCAGTGCCCCTGTGAAGAGGCTGCTGCACTTGGAATTGCAGGCTCTTACATTCAGCAATGTTTCCTCTGCCAAGTACACCATAGGTTTTGCTCTGCGGGCCAAAGGACAGAAGCGGGGCAGCCTGACCGAGGGTCCCGGCTTCCGCGATGAAATCATGGCACTTGATTCCCTCCGCTCACCGACCATGATGATGACTACGCGCTATCCGAGCATTGTGTCGGCCTTGAGTAAGGCTCACGATCCTGCCGCAGACCATTCCTGGTGCAAGGATTTGGAAAGCATGGTCTTGAACGAGATGGCGCGCCGCTACTTAGGACGCATGGCTCCGTTGCCCGATACGTTGCTGGCCAAGGTGGACAGCTTGCAGACGCCTGCCATCCGCGAATATGTCCTGACCAAACACCACGAATACGCAGAGGCTCTGAAAAAGGCTGCCCATGGAGGCGACGGTTACACCATTGCTACGCTGGATGCTTCCGTCAGGGGCGACAGCCTGCTGCCGGCCATTGCTGCCCGACATAAGGGACGGGTGGTACTGATAGATTTCTGGGCCACGTGGTGCGCTCCTTGTCGTCAGGCCATGAAGAGCATGAAGCCGATGAAGGAGGAACTGAAGGACAAGGATGTGGACTTTGTGTTCGTGACCGACGAAACCTCTCCGCAGGTTTTGTGGAAAAAGATGATTACCGACATTCACGGCGAGCATTATTACCTGACCAACGCACAGAATGCCGACCTGTTGAAGAAATACCAGTTCACAGGCATTCCTGCCTACCTGATATTGGACAGGGAAGGCCGGGTGGTGTACCAGCATGTGGGCTTCCCCGGTACGGAGGTCATGAAGCAGGAATTGGAGAAGGCATTGTCAACTCGTTAACTAAAACATAAATTATATGGGGATCTTTTTAGTCTACATACTTAAGTCTGCTGCCTGTCTGGCGGTGTTCTACCTGTTCTATAAGCTGCTGATGAGTCGCGACACGTTTCATCGGTTCAACCGCTTTGCCTTGTTGGGACTGCTGGTGCTGTCGTCCGTGCTTCCGCTGGTGGAGGTCAGTGTGAACGAACCGGTGGGAGTGCAGGAAACGATGCTGACGCTGGAACAGCTGCTTCTGCTGGCCGATGTGGAGGAAGGGCAGGAGACAGTCGTGGCACAGCCAGCTACGGCACTGTGGGTACGTGTGGCATTGCTGGTCTATCTGGCAGGGATTGTTTTCTTTGCCGTACGCAATTTGTGGTCGCTTGGCAGGCTGGGTGCATTGTTGCGCCGGGGCCGAGTGGAGCGGGTATCGGATTATCTGCCGGGTCGTGCGGAACATGTAAGGCTGGTGGTGCACAACCGCGACATCGCCCCTTTCAGCTGGATGCGCTACATCGTCCTGTCGCGCAAGGATCTGGAGGAGAACGGCCGCGAGATATTGATTCACGAGCTGGCGCACATCCGCAACCGACATTCGTGGGACCTGCTGCTGGCCGACCTCTGCATTTTTGTGCAGTGGTTCAATCCCGCCGCATGGCTGTTGAAGCAGGAGTTGCAGACCCTTCACGAGTACGAGGCCGATGAAACCGTGCTGCGCGAGGGGGTGGATGCCAGGAAATATCAGATGTTATTAATAAAAAAAGCTGTCGGCACAAGGCTCTACTCTATGGCCAACAGCTTTAATCACAGTTCACTTAAAAAACGTATCACTATGATGTTAAAAGAAAAGTCCAATCCGTGGGCGCGGGTGAAGTATCTCTACGTACTCCCGCTGGCGGCACTGGCTGTAAC